>JBEEJM010000319.1:0-2558 GCA_041169205.1 Pseudomonadota bacterium
GTGCGGATGCCGGTCGACAGCATGTCGATGCGCGCCTTGATGGGCATGGTCCAGGCGTTGGACACGCCGGGAAACTGCAGCGCCTTGTCGAGCTCGGCAATCAGTTTGTCGGTGGTCAAGCCCGCGCGCCATTCGGACTCGGGTTTCAGGTTGATGACGGTCTCGAACATCTCGGTAGGGGCCGGGTCGGTGGCGGTATTTGCCCGACCCGCCTTGCCGTACACCGACGCCACTTCCGGAAAGTTCTTGATGATTTTGTTCTGCGTCTGCAGCAGCTCCGCCGCCTTGGTGATGGACATGGCCGGTAGCGACGATGGCATGTAAAGCAGCGTGCCCTCGTTCAGCGTGGGCATGAACTCGGAGCCGAGTTGCGAGGCGGGGTAGAACGACACGGCCATGGTGACGACCGCCAGCCCAATCGTCAGCTTCTTCCAGCGCATCACCCAGGCGATGATGGGGCGGTACACCCAGATCAGGAAACGGTTCACCGGGTTCTTGGCCTCGGGCATGACCGGGCCACGGATAAACAACATCATGAGCACCGGCACCAGCGTCACCGACAACAGCGCTGCCCCAGCCATGGAAAAGGTCTTGGTATAGGCCAGCGGCGAAAACAAGCGCCCTTCCTGCGACTCCAGCGTGAACACCGGCAGGAACGACACGGTGATGATCAGCAGCGAGAAGAACAACGCGGGACCGACTTCCTTGCAGGCCGCAATCATGGCCTCGGCACGTGACTCACCGGGCTTGAGCCGTTCGATGTGCTTGTGCGCGTTCTCGATCATCACAATCGCCGCGTCCACCATGGCACCGATGGCGATGGCAATGCCGCCCAGGCTCATCAGGTTGGAGTTCATGCCGAGTAGCCGCATGGCGATGAACGCAATCAGCACGCCCACTGGCAGCATCAGAATGGCCACCAGCGCTGAGCGCACATGCAGCAAGAAGATGAAACACACGGCCGCGACGATCAGACTTTCTTCCAACAGTGTGTGCTTGAGTGTCTCGATGGCACGGTGAATCAGGTCCGAGCGGTCATACACCGGGATGACGCTAACACCTTCGGGCAAGCCAGCGGACACTTCGGCAATCTTGTCTTTGATGTTGGAGATCACTTCCAACGCGTTCTGGCCGTAGCGCGCCATGGCAATGCCCGACACCACTTCGCCCTCGCCATTGAGCTCGGTGATGCCGCGCCGCTCGTCAGGCACCAGCTCTACCCGCGCAATGTCGCGCACCAGCACCGGCGTGCCTTTTTCGCTTTTGAGCACCAGGTTTTCAATGTCGGAGGTGCCACGCAGATAGCCTTTGCCGCGCACCATGTACTCGGTCTCGGCCATCTCTATGGCACGGCCACCGACATCGCGGTTGCTGTCGCGAATGGTTTGCGACACCTTGTTCAACGGGATGCCGTAGGCGCGCAGCTTGATCGGGTCGACCGTCACTTGGTAGGTCTGCACAAAGCCGCCTATAGAGGCCACCTCCGCCACGCCATGCGCCTTGGCCAACTGATATCGCAGGTACCAGTCTTGAATCGTGCGCAGCTCAGCCAAGGTTTTATTCTTGGCCACCAGCGCGTACTGGTAGACCCAGCCCACACCGGTCGCGTCTGGGCCGAGCGCAGGTGTCACGCCCTTGGGCATGCGGCCGGCGGCAAAGTTCAGGTACTCCAGCACACGCGAGCGGGCCCAGTAGATGTCCGTACCGTCTTCAAAAATCACGTAAACGAATGACGCGCCAAAGAACGAGAAGCCGCGCACCACGCGCGACTTGGGGACCGAGAGCATGGCAGTGGTGAGCGGATAGGTCACTTGGTCTTCCACCACCTGCGGCGCTTGGCCGGGGAACTCGGTGTAGACAATCACCTGCACGTCCGACAAATCGGGCAGCGCGTCCAGCGGCGTTTTTGCCACCGCGTAGAGTCCGGCCAGCGTGATGAACAGTGTGGCCAGCAGCACCAGCGCCCGGTTGCGGGCGGACCAGTCAATAATTTTTGCGAGCATGGCGCTTACTTCGCAACGGGTGCAGACGCACCAAACCCGGCAATGGCAGCCTTCAAATTGCTTTCTGCGTCGATCAAGAAATTGGCCGAAACCACCACCAGTTCGCCATCGCGCAGACCGTCCAGAATCTCCAGAAAGTTTTCGCTGCGCGCGCCCAATTTCACCTCGCGCGGCTCAAAGCGGCCTTCCCCTGCCATACCCACTTGCACCAAAACAATCTGCCGTGTGCCGCTGTCGATCACCGCCGACACCGGTACCGTCAACACCTTGCTGCGACTGCCCACCGGCAACTCCACCTGCGCAAACATGCCTGGTTTCAGCAAGCCACCGGGGTTACCCAGCTCCAGGCGCACCGGCACCGTACGCGTCTCGGCGTTCAGCGTGGGGTACACATAGGTCAGCGCTGCATCAAAGGTTTTATCCGGGTAGGCGTTGATCTTCACCTTGGCTCTTGCGCCGGTTTTGACAAAGGCAATGTCCTGTTCGAACACGTCGGCCACCACCCACACCGCCGACAAGTCGCTCACCTGGTACAGCGCGTCACCCGGCATAAAG
>JBEEJM010000320.1:0-7026 GCA_041169205.1 Pseudomonadota bacterium
TACCGCATGAATTTTCTCAGGCTTGCGTGGCCCTGGCCCGAACTTTGCCAGACAAAGTGCGTCCGCAGGACCATGTCAATCGGGTAGACCTCACGGATATCCCGCTTGTCACGATCGATGGTGAAGATGCGCGCGATTTTGATGATGCGGTGTACTGCGAACCGGCAACCAAAGGTCGCGGAAAAACCGCGTTGAAAGGCTGGCGTTTGCTGGTTGCGATCGCAGACGTAAGCCACTATGTCGAAACAGGTTCTGCCATTGATGTCGATGCCTACGACCGGGCAACGAGCGTGTACTTCCCGCGGCGCGTCATTCCGATGCTGCCTGAAAAGCTCTCCAATGGCCTTTGCTCACTGAACCCTGAAGTCGAACGTCTGTGCATGGTGTGCGACATGTTTGTGACCGAATTGGGTGAGGTCGAGGCCTACCAGTTTTATCCTGCGGTGATGTGGAGCCATGCACGGTTTACCTATACCGAAGTTGCCGCCATCCTCGGAAACACACGGGGTCCAGAAGCCCTGCGGCGCAAAGACCGAGTGCAGGACTTGCTGAATTTGCATGGCGTATTCCAGTCACTTTTAAAGCAGCGGCAAAAGCGCGGAGCGGTCGATTTTGAGACCACGGAGACGCAAATCGTGTGCGATGAAAACGGACGTATCGAGAAGATCGTTCCGCGTACCCGCAACGTGGCGCATCGCGTGATTGAAGAGGCCATGCTGGCCGCGAATGTCTGCAGCGCAGACTTTATTGCGCAAAGTAAACACCCCGGTCTTTTTCGGGTGCATGAGGGCCCCACGCCCGAGAAAAAAGAGACCTTGCGCAATTACCTCAAGGCCACAGGCATTGGCATGAGCATCAGCGACGACCCTTCTCCTGGAGAATTTCAGGCGATTGCAAATGCCACCAAAGATCGCCCAGACGCACAGCAAATTCACTCCATGTTGTTGCGTTCCATGCAGCAGGCTATTTACACACCGATGAACAGCGGGCATTTCGGCCTAGCGTTTGATGCCTATACGCATTTCACCAGTCCCATTCGTCGTTATCCGGATTTGCTGGTCCACCGTGTCATCAAAGCCGTACTGGGCAAGACCCGCTACCAACTGCCCACGCTACCTACGCCAGGTGAGGCGCATGCCAAGCTGGCAAGGCGACTGGAAAAAGGTTTGGCGTCCAAGGTCGCGCAGCCCGGCATCAAACCGCAAAAAACCACTGCAGAGGGCATGGCTTGGCAGGCTGCCGGTTTGCATTGCAGTGCCAATGAACGCCGTGCAGACGAAGCGAGCCGCGACGTTGAGGCGTGGCTGAAGTGCAAGTACATGCGTGAGCACTTGGGAGAGGAATATGGCGGCGTAGTTACCGCAGCAACCAGCTTCGGTATTTTCGTGACACTGGACGCCATGTATGTGGAGGGGTTGGTTCACATTACCGAGTTGGGCGGCGAGTACTTCCGCTTTGATGAAGCCCGTCAGGAGTTGCGTGGCGAGCGAACTGGCACACGTTATGCCATCGGTACCCGGGTGCGCATTCAGGTGAGTCGGGTGGATTTGGACGGTCGCAAGATTGATTTTCGCTTGGTGAATGAGGGCGGTTTACCCACCACACCCAAACCGCAAGCCAGAGGTGATGCGCGTGACCACGGTGCGCCAGTCGGTGGAGAGCGGTTTGCAACACCTGAAAGTTCGCGACCGGTGCCCAACAAGGCCGAAAAACGCAAGCGTACCGGAAATAAGGACGTGGGTCGTTCAAAAAGTGCGGCCGAAAATGCGGGGTCGACTTCCAAGAAAAGTACGCGCAAGCGCAGGTAGTTATTTACAACGCGGCAATCAGTGCGCTTGCCGTTAGCCTCTGGTTGGGTGGCCAGCAATCCGCCAGCTTGCCGTGTTGAAAAACCGCATGGCAGGCGGCATGAAATGCCTGTTCACCTGTGGCCATGCGTGCTCCGACCATGCCAGCCAGCACATCACCCGTGCCAGCACTTGCCAGGCGCGCATTTCCCGTGGGGTTGATGCGCGAAGTCTGCTCCGGTGCCGCAATAACGGAGCCTGAACCTTTGAGTACAACGGCGCATTGAAAGTGCTGTGCGATGCGTTGTGCCGATGTCAGTCGATCGGCTTGTATGTCCGCTGTGCCCACGCCCAGCAGTCGAGCAGCCTCCAGCGGATGTGGCGTCATTACTGTGGTGCCACTGGAGCGCGCCCGGATCAATGCGTGTAGTTGCTCTGACGCAGCAATGGTGTTCAGGGCATCCGCGTCCAAGACCAGTTGCTTTGCATTACGTATCAAATGTTCCAAATGATGGGCAATGGCTGTACCGCCACCGCATCCAGCGACGACAATTTGATTTTGCACGTCGAGACTGTCTACATCGCGCTGCATGAGTTCGGGCTGCATTGAATCTGCCCGAACAATGGTGGGCCCAAGCAGCGCTACGTACACGCGTCCCGCCCCAGCATGTAGCGCAGCGCCCCCGGCCAGCAGGGCGGCTCCGGTCATGCCGGTATCGCCCCCGACGATCGCAACGTCGCCGAAACTTCCCTTGTGGGCGCTGTGAGGCCTTGGTAACGGAGGTTCCATGAAGTTCAGCTCTGCACAGGCGGCCAAGGAGTTCGGGGCGTCCAGGTCGTTGAACCATATATCGCCACATGCGTCACGCCCGAAAGCTGTAAACAGGCCGGGTTTAAGTGTCAGTAGGCTAAGTGTGGCAACGGCTTTTACGTGCGGCACGGTAACTGTTCCCGTATCTGCATCCAACCCAGAGGGAATGTCAACCGATATAACTGGGGCGTTTCCTTGATTGATGCGGGCGATCCAGTTTTGGCAACGTTCACTGAATGGGCGTAAACGTCCGATACCGAAAATCGCATCAATGCACACATCGAAGTGCACCGGCGCTTCGGTTTCAAATCGAACGCCTTCCCATTGAGCCGATTCGAACGCATCCGAGGCATCAACAGGCAAAAACGCCATCGGGTGCAGAAGGGTAACGATGGGCGACTTTCCCCATTGCTTGAGATAACGCGCAGCTACCAAACCGTCGCCGCCGTTGTTGCCTGGGCCGCAAGCAATCCAGACGGATTTTGCGTGGGGCGCAATGGCCATGGTCAACTGCGCCACGGCCAGTCCGGCCCGCTGCATCAGAGCCTGCGCAACGTTACGGCGTGATATTGCAGCTTCCAGGTCGCGTGTAGCACCGGTGTTGTGCAACCGTCGGTGCAAATTTCCTTGCAGCCCCTCTGGACCGATGATGCGCTCAGAATTCGTAGCAATCTCCTTCGCGGGCCAGTCGGATATCCATTTGTGCGGTGATGTCGACGCTGGCTTGCAGTGCCGCATCGAATGCAATTTCAAGCATATCGTCGCTACGCGTGGGTTCGTGATGCGTGCAGAAAAGTACTTTTACGCCTGCTTTGTGGGCGATCTCAATGCTTGACTTGAATGTGCCGTGCCCCCATCCTTTTTTACTGGGATATTCAGCCTCGGTATACGAGCAGTCTGCAATCAGGACATCAACGCCTTTGAGAACTTCGTCGATGGCGTGGTTCTTTTCATCGACAAAGACTTGGTATTCCGAAAAACCTTCGTCACCTGGCTCGTAGATGTTGTAAGGGGGTTCGTGATCGCCAGTGAAAAAGACGGATTTTCCGTTGCAGTCAATGCGGTATCCAAAGTCAATCACAGGATGGTTCAGCAAACACGGCGTGACTGTTGCCGAACCGATCTGAATGCTTTGGTTGGGCGCAAGGGTCACATACTCAATGTTCGCCTTCATCTCCGCTTCCCGAACAGGAAAATAGCTGTACTGCAGTTGCACCGCCATAACTTGTTCAATACCTTTTCCAGACACCGGATCAAAGCTGCCATGCAAGCGCAAGGTATTTCCAGGAATAAAGTTGGGAATAAAAAACGGCAGACCTTGAATATGGTCCCAATGCGAGTGGGTGATTAACACATTGGCCGTCACCGGTAGTTCGGCTAACAGCGTTTGAGACAGTGGGAAGATGCCCGTTCCTGCATCCAGAATAATCAATTCATTGGCGTCGGTGCGGATTTCAATACAAGTCGTATTGCCGCCGTAGCGCACCGTTTTGGGGCCCGGTGAAGCAATCGAACCACGTACACCCCAGAACCTAACTTTCATGTTGTTCGTTCCTTCTACAACTTTGCGAAAAGCTTGGCTTCTTCGAATAATGATGTGAGGTCACCCAATCCCTCGATGACCTCGTCCAAAGTGCCGCCAAGATGTTTTTGCACCGATTCGGGGAATTCATCGACGACAGGGTTGCCCCCAAAGCCGAACTTCAACCGTTTGCTAATCTGATTGGCACCGAACACGCAGGCAATCATTTCTGTGTCTTTGAAGTTGGAGGGGTGCTGGAATCGAATGGTTTCTATCAGGTGCGGTGCAAAGCGCCACTTTTCCACCAACATGGCACCAACCACAAAGTGGTCGGTGCCGATCGTCTGTTGCAAAGCAGCGTGCAAACCTATGTTCTGGGCGTGACTGGACTGAAGCGCAGTGCGAAATTCATTGGGCATGTATTGGGCAAATACCACTTTGCCAAAATCATGAAGGAGTCCCCCGATAAAGCAGTCCATTGGGTCCGCATCGTTCATTTTCAAAGCCAGCTGTTTCGCAAGACCTGCGGTGGCAAGCGAGTGCAGCAGATACTGATGTACATCAAAGCCGGACGCATTGTCCTTGGGCAGCATGCCGATGGCCGCAATGCTCAAAGCCAGGTTCTTGATGGTATTGAACCCAAGATACACCACGGCGTGGCCGACGGAGGTGATCTGCTTGGGCAAGCTGTAGTAGGCAGAATTAACGACCTTCAGGATTTTCACCGTCACGACGGGGTCCTTGTCGATCACTTCTACCAGGTCTTTCGGCGTGCTGTTGACATCTCGCGTGAGTTCCAGAATTTTCTGGACGCTTTTGGGAAAGGCGGGCATGCCATCCACTGCAGCGGTGAGTTTTTGTAACAGTTCAGGACTCATGGTGTTGGGATCGGTTTGTCATGCCATTGTGGCAGTTATGGCCTGAACCGTGAAGGAGTTGTCGGGTCGACGTTGGCGAGTTCATCGGCACCCGTGGTACACTCTTTGGGTTGTACTTGGCACGGGATTTCCCCCCATCATGCCGACTCAACACATTCGCAAACCAGTCCTGACAAGGTGTTGTCTCCTGAGAATTCTATCGTTCTCGGCTGTCAATGTAGGGGCTGGATTTAAGACCTAACCTTTGGAGTTTAAATATGGCTATTACTATGCGCGAAATGCTGGAAGCAGGCGTTCACTTCGGACATCAGACCCGCTTCTGGAATCCTAAAATGGCGCCGTTCATTTTTGGACATCGCAACAAAATTCACATCATCAACTTGGAAAAGTCGCTTCCTATGTTCCAGGATGCGGCCAAGTTCGTTCGTCAACTGTCGGCCAAGCGCGGAACCATCTTGATGGTGGGTACCAAGCGCCAGGCACGTGACATCGTGTCCGAAGAAGCGCAGCGCGCAGGCGTTCCGTTTGTTGACCAGCGTTGGCTCGGCGGCATGTTGACCAACTTCAAAACCGTCAAGACATCGATTAAACGTTTGAAGGACATGAAGGTTCAGCAAGAAGCGGGTCTGGAAAGTATGAGCAAAAAAGAACAGTTGATGTTCGCTCGTGAGTTGGAAAAGCTGGAAAAAGACATTGGCGGTATTCAGGATATGAATGCATTGCCTGATGCAATTTTCGTGATCGACGTGGGCTACCACAAAATCGCCATTGCTGAAGCGCGCAAGCTGGGCATTCCATTGATCGGTGTTGTGGACTCTAACCACTCACCCGAAGGAATTGACTATGTCATTCCCGGTAACGATGACTCTTCCAAGGCTGTGACTTTGTATGCACGCGGCATTGCCGATGCAATCCTCGAAGGTCGCGCTAATGCGGTCGACGACGTGGTGAAGGCTGTTTCGGCCGAAGCCGGTGATGAATTTGTCGAAGTGAGCGAAGCTTCTGCTTAAGCCCTGTCGACCCTAAAAAGGGGGCTTTGTTGCCCCTTTTTTTTAGCGCTTTTTGAATAAACTATCCAACTGATTACGGAGAATAGAAATGGTTGCAATTACTGCGAGCATGGTGGCTGAACTGCGTGGCAAGACTGACGCGCCCATGATGGAGTGCAAGAAGGCACTGACGGAGGCTGATGGCGATATGGCCAAGGCAGAAGAATTGTTGCGCGTTAAATTGGGAAGCAAAGCTGGTAAGGCCGCTGCACGTATCACTGCAGAAGGTGTTATCACCAACTGTGTGAACGGCACCGTGGGCTCTATGATTGAAGTGAACTGCGAAACCGACTTCGTAACCAAAAATGACAGCTTCTTGGCTTTGGCCAATGCCGCAGCGACTTTGGTAGCCGACCATAACCCTGCCGACGTGGCTGCACTCAGTGCTTTGGCGTACGCACAAGACGGTTTTGGTCCCACACTGGAAGATGTGCGCAAGGGATTGATCGGGAAAATCGGCGAAAACATGACTTTCCGTCGCTTCAAGCGTTTCGGCACGGGAGCCAAGTTGGCGACCTATCTGCACGGTACGCGTATCGGAGTGGTGGTCGAATTTGAAGGTGACGACGTTTCTGCAAAAGACGTTGCGATGCACGTTGCTGCCATGAAACCCGTGGCCTTGTCTAGCAGCGAAGTGCCTGCTGACCTGGTGGAGCGAGAGCGTTCTGTTGCGGCGGCTAAAGCGGCCGAAGACGCAGCCGTTGCCACAGCAGCAGGTAAGCCGGTGCAGTCGGCGGAAATTGTCGCCAAACGTATTGACGGCGGTGTGCAAAAGTACCTCAAAGAGGTATCTTTGTTCAACCAGCCTTTTGTCAAGAACGACAAACAAACTGTGGAGCAAATGCTCAAGGCGGCGGGCACCACTGTGAAGGCATTTACCTTGTATGTGGTCGGCGAAGGAATTGAGAAAAAGGTGGATGACTTCGCTGCAGAAGTCGCGGCACAAGTCGCAGCTGCCAAGCAAGCCGCTTGATCAGGT
>JBEEJM010000321.1:0-7620 GCA_041169205.1 Pseudomonadota bacterium
CTCGGCTGGTACGCTCGGCCCATGCCTGTGCACGACCTCGAAGCCCGGTTTGACCAATTTACCCTGTGGGCGGGCGATTTGCCAGAAGGTGCCAACACGCTCCTGGTGGACTGGTCCGAAATGGCCTACGCCACCCCCTTTGGCACGCACGGCTTTGTGGACTGCCAGTTGCTGGAAGTATTGCCGGTGCAGCGCCTGGGACGGCCCTTGTCGGAGTTTCGTTTTTATAACTGCCAAGGCTGGTCGGGCAAACCCGCGCCACGTTTGCAGTCTGCGCTTGCCGCGCCGGGAACCTCACCATGACCCAGCGTCGCGCAGACATTGCGGTCTGGGTGTGGCTGGTGCCGCCGCTGATGTTTGCCGCGTCCGCCCCGCTCTGGCTGCACTGGTGGGAACCCGCCATGTTCGTGACCCTCAACCAACTGTGCGTGCCGGTTGCTGCGCAGTTCTGGACGGGCCTGTCCTTGCTCGGCAATGGCTGGGGATTGTTGGGCGTGACGGCACCGTTGCTGGTTCTGTCACCGCGTCTGACGTGGGCCTGGCTGTGCGCTGCGCCGTTTGCGATTGCGTTTGCGCGCACCGGCAAGTTTTTGCTGGAGAGCCCGCGCCCCGCCGCGGTGATAGACAACGCGCAGATGCGCATCGTGGGTGAGGTGCTGCACAACGTGTCCATGCCATCGGGCCACACCCTCACCGCGTTTGCCGTGGCCAGTGGCATCTATTTTTCTTATCCAAGCGCGCAGCGTTGGCGCTATGGCTGGCTGTGGTTGGTGGCGCTGGGTACAGGTCTCTCACGCATTGCGGTGGGGGCGCATTGGCCTGGGGATGTGGCAGTCGGTGCGAGCTTGGGTGTGCTGTCTGGCTTGCTAGGCCAGCATCTGCTGGCGCGCACCTCGGAGGCGCAGTACCAGGCCACGCACTGGAGCCTGCGGCTGGTGGCAGCCCTGGTGGCGCTGGCCGTCTACAACCTGCTCACCGAAGAGATGGACTTTGCGGAGAACCGGCCCCTTCAGCTCGTCGTGGCCGGTGTGGCGCTGGTGTCTTTGGTGGCCTTTGTGATGCGCAACGCCAAAGCACTCAGGGCCTCGTAGGCCGCACCGGCCTGCGGGTCCCATTCGGTCACGACTTGCGCCTGCCGCGCGATGGCGGCCACGTCACCGCGCGCCGCCGGTCCGGTCAGGGCACCTGCTGGCCCAAGGCGGTGGATGTTGGCCACTGCGTTCGCCAACAGCGAAGAGCGCAGTGACGGAATCAACTCTGCGGGCACCCCCGTCGCCCGCCACGCGTCTTCTGCCACGGTCTGCAACACGGGTAGAAAGTTGGTGGCAAACACCGCCGCCGCGTGGTACAGCACCTTGTGCTCACTGGCGACATCAAAGCAGCGTGCGCCAATGCGTGTGAATGCGTCACGCAAGGTGGCGCAGGCTTGCGGCTGACCTTCCAACGCACAGGCTGTGCCGGGAAACTGCTGCACGGCCGACGCGGGTGCGGCAAAACTCAAAATGCAGTGCGCGCTGGCGACCTGCCAGCCCAGCGTCACCAGCGGGGCCAGGTGCGCTGCCGTGAGTGCGCCACTGCAGTGAAACACGACGGCAGGTGGCAAGCCCGCTGCCTGCGCGTGAGCCGCCAAGTCGGTGGCCGCCTGGGCCAGCGCGGCATCGGGCACGGCCAGCATCCAGACATCGACTGCACGCAGGTCGTGCAGCGTTGCTGTGGGTTGGCCTGCACCGATAAAGGCGCACGCATCGCTGGCACTGCGCAGGGATCGCGTCAGCACCTGCTGCACCGCAAACACCTGCTGCATGTGCCACAGGTGTGCCAGGGTTTGGCCCACGCGGCCAGCGCCGATCACGTTCAGTGTTTGCAATGTTTGCGGCGTTTTCATAGGGGGTTAGACGATGAGCGGGTCTTCCTGCATGGCTTCGATTTGCTCTTGCAGCATCAGCACCTGGCCCTGCCAGTAGTCGCTGCTGCCAAACCACGGAAAGTTCACCGGAAAGGTCGGGTCGCTCCAGCGCCGGGCCAGCCAGGCGCTGTAGTGGATCAGGCGCAGGGTGCGCAGCGGCTCGATCAGGGCCAGCTCGTTGCGGTCAAATTCGCGGAACTGCTCATAGCCATCGACCAGCATGCCGAGCTGGCGTGTGCGCTGCTGGCGGTCGCCGCTGAGCAGCATCCACAGGTCTTGCACCGCCGGGCCCATGCGGGCGTCGTCCAGGTCGACAAAGTGCGGCCCGGGGCCTGCGGCGAGCGCGGCATCGGCGGGCGTCCACAAGATGTTGCCCGGGTGGCAGTCGCCATGCAGGCGCAATAGCCGTATGCCGCCTGATTTTTTATCTTTTAGGCCGCTAGCCCCCGCCAATGTTGTGTAATCAGCTATTAAATCAATAGCACTTTGACAGGCCTTGGTCCACGTCGATTGCACATCCAGCGGCACCCTATCGTTCTCCAGCAACCACTGCATGGGCTCGATACCAAAGGTTTCCAGGTTGAGCGTGGGGCGACTTGCAAAGGGCTGCTTGGCCCCTACCGCGTGGATGCGTGCCAGAAAGCGGCCTATCCACTCCAGCACCTCGCCATCGTCCAACTCGGGTGGTCTCCCACCACGGCGCGGGCTGACGCTGAATCCGAATGCTGCGAAATGGTGAAGCGTCTTGGGCCCCGACGATTCACCGTTCAGCACCATGGGCCCAATGACCGGTATCTCGGCGGCCATCAGCTCGGCGGCGAAGCTGTGCTCCTCCAAAATTTGCGCATCGCTCCAGCGCTCGGGCCGGTAGAACTTGGCGACCACGGCGCTGCCGTCTTCCAGTTGCACCTGGTACACGCGGTTTTCGTACGAGGAGAGGGCGGTCAGGCGGCCATCGCCGCGCAGACCCACGCTGTCGAGCGCGTCGAGGACCAGGTCCGGGGTCAGGGTTTCAAAGGCATGGGGCATACGTCGATTGTCAGCCCAGCGGCCCCAGGTCGTCTCCAAACACCGAGGGTTGGTCTGCATCCGAGTCGGAGTAGCCCGACGCAGGTGTGGCATCGCGCTCGGTGTCACCGCCCAGGTGTGCAAATGGCAAGGACTGCTTCACCAGAATCACGGTGCAGGGCGCATCCATGGCGACCTTGATCGGCACGGTGGCGATAAAACGCTGGGTTTTGAGGCCGTGGGTGGCGGCACCCATCACGATCACGCTGACGTTGTTGCCGCGTGCGTAGTCCAGCAAGGCCTGGGCCGGGTCGCCCGACTCGAGCACGTGGCAAGAAATCTGGTGGCCGGGGTGGTCCAGCGGTTGCGCCCATTGGTGCAGCGCCGTGAGGTAGCGGCGGTGCACATTGGTCTCGCTTTTTTCTTCGTCCGAGGCGCTGGTCTGGCCCGACGAGATCACCGTCACGCAGGCCAACCGCGCACCGGGGCGTGTGCCCAGCGAGCGCGCCACCGCCTGGCGCAGCGAGTACAGCGTGGCATCGGTCACATCTTTGTGCGGCACGGCCACCATCACGATGGGCACCTCGTCAATCTGTTGCGATGGCACGGGGCTGGGCTGGTAATGCATGCCTGCCGCTTTGACCCAGCGCTTGAAGTGGGTGGTGAATTTGGTGCCGATGACGTTGTCACCGCGCGCGGTGATTTGCACCTGCGTGGGGTGCATCAAGTCAAACGCCAGGTGCGCGGCCGACGGGTAGCGTTGGGCGGCTTCGGGCTCTAGGCAGCGCAAGATCACTTCTTGCAACCAGGGGGGTACCTCGGGGCGCAGTTTGCGCGGCGGGGTGGGGTCCATCCACAAGCGCTGGCGCAGGCCGGCGGCGGTTTGGGGTTCACCAAAAGGCAGCTCGCCGGTGACCAACTGGTACAGCATGACGCCGATGGCAAAGATGTCGCTGCGCGGGTCGCCGCGCACGCCCACCACCTGCTCGGGCGCTATCCAGGCCGGTGAGCCCACGGCCTTGCGCAGTTGCTCGGCCAGCAGATCGGGGTAATGCGCGTGCCACGATAAACCAAAGTCCAGCATCACGGCGCTGCCGTCGGGGCGAAACAGCACATTGGCCGGTTTCAAATCGAGGTGCACCGTGTTTTGCTGGTGCAGGGCGTGCACCGCGTGTGCCATGGCGGTGCCCAGTTTGGTGACTTCGTCCATGCTGGGGTGTAGCTCGGTGTCCAGCCAGTGCTGCAAGGTCTGGCCGTGCACGTATTCCATGACCAGGTAGGGCACCCGGTCCAGGTCGCCAGCGGCAACAAAGTGGGGAACATGGATGCCCGTCAGCACCTGCATGATCTGGCTTTCGATCTCAAAGCTGACGATATTTTCTGCACCATCGCCGGCCGTCATGCGCGGAATTTTCATGGCCATCGGAAACCCCACGCTGAAGCGACTGTCGGTGTAGCGCACCTGGTAGATATGGGCCATGCCGCCGGAGTGGATGCATTCCTCGATGGTGAAGCCATCGAGCAGGGTGCCTGGTTCGAGCAGTTTCATCGTCCCTTCTCCAATCGATCCGCAAAAAATTCCGGCAAACCCGCCTTGCGGATGGCATGGGCGGCGGCGGCGTGGTTGTACGGCACGCGGTGAAAAGTGAGCTGCGCACGCTCGGTGTCGAGCAGGGCGTACATGCTGTCGGGCTTGCCGTCGCGGGGTTGGCCGACCGAGCCGACGGTGGAGAGCCACTGCCGGTGGCGTGGCACGGGAATGGACACACCGGGCTGGGGGATGAACTTCATCAGACCCGAAGTGGCACCGCGGTAGTACAGGGTTTGCTCATGCACGTGACCACCAAAAACATAGCGCACATCGGGGTTGGCGGTGGCCGCATCCAGGCTGGCGGTGGCGGCGCGCTCGTCGTACACATAGCGCCAGAGTTCGGGTGCGTCGGCACTGGCGTGCACCAGTAGTACGTTGTCGAACTGGATACTGAGCGGCAGCGCATCAATCCATTCGCGCTGCACGATGTTGAGCTGTTTGCCCGTCCACGCTGCGGTGCTGTCGCCCATGGTTTTGACTTCTGCGGGCGGGCGGATGGCCAGCGCGTCATGGTTGCCTTTGAGGACGAGGGCGCCCTCTTCGGTCAGCAGCATGATGCGGTCCACCACCTCGCTGGGGTTGGCACCGTAGCCCACCATATCGCCAAGAAAAGCAAAGCGCTGGGCCTTGTGGGCGCGTGCGTGCGCAAGGCACGCGTCAAGCGCCTGGATATTGCCGTGGATGTCCGACAGCAGGGCCAGTCTCATGGAGTCTCCGGTTCTGGTTTTTCCACCATCATGCCCGGAGTGGCTGACACCAAGTTTGCAGGTGCCAGGCGACTTTGCGCTAGGGGTTACACCACGGTCAGCGTGACTTCGATGTTGCCGCGGGTGGCGTTGGAGTAAGGGCACACGGTGTGGGCCTTTTGCACCAGTGCCTCGGCGTCCGCGCGCTCCATGCCGGGGATGTGAATCTGCATTTGCACTTCAATGCCAAAGCCTTGGGGGATTTGGCCAATGCCCACAGTGGCTTCAATGCTGGTGTCGGCGGGCAGGGCTATTTTTTGCGTACCGGCAACAAACTTCATGGCCCCGATAAAGCAGGCGCTGTAGCCCGCAGCAAACAGCTGCTCGGGGTTCACACCGCCGCCAGCGCCGCCCATTTCTTTGGGGACGGAGAGCTTGAGGTCGATCAGGCCGTCCGACGTGCGGGTGGTGCCGTCGCGTCCGCCGGTGGACTTGGCGTGGGCTTGGTAAACAACTTTTTCAATTTTGGTGGTCATGGTGGTTCCTTGGGGTGGGTGCCTGTAGATCAGGCGGGTTAAAAATCAGGCTTGGATGAGACGATCGCGCAGAGCTTGCACCTGCTGCGTGAGGGATAGGAGTTCGGGCACCGGGCAACTGGCGGCCTCTACCAGGCAGGCGGGCACGCTGGCTGCCTTGTCTTTGAGCGTGCGGCCGGTCGCGGTGAGGGTGATGACCACTTTGCGTTCGTCTTCTGCGGCGCGCTGGCGCGCTAGCAGGCCGGATTGCTCCATGCGTTTGAGCAACGGCGTCAGGGTGCCGGAGTCCAGGCAGAGGCGTTCACCCAGGGCGGAGACGGTTAAGCCGTCTTGCTCCCACAGCACCAGCATGACCAGGTACTGCGGGTAGGTCAGCCCCAGCGATGCGAGCAGCGGCTTGTACAGCTTGGTCATGGCCAGCGACGCGGAATACAGCGCAAAACACAGCTGGTTGTTCAGCAGCAGAGCGGGGTTGGGTGCGGGAGAAGCAGAGCGGGCCATGGTCTGAATTATAGCTAGCAATTAAATTGTGCACAATTTAATTGCTAGAGAAGCAACACACCTGGCAGGGTTTATTCCTTCACCAAGGGCCATCGGGGTTCGCGCAGATAGGTCCCACGACGCTTGCGCGCTGTGCGTGCGGGTAAGTAGTAGCTCCACGGGGCTTAGAGGCTGAAACCATTTAAAAATGACGCAATCAAAGTGACTCGCTGAATAGATGCCACCGCTACTTGCGAAATCGCTTGCGCGTTAGCACCAGTGCCACCCAGAAGGCCAGCACCGCATACGCCAGCAGCACCAGCGTATGGCGCAGCACACCGGTGGGCCACTGGTCCATGAACAGCGGGCGCACCAGCGCCACCGCGTTGCTCAACGGCAGCCAGTCGGACACCACGCGCACCGCCAGGGGCAACTGGTCCAGCGGGAAAAAGATACCGCTGAGAAACATCATGGGCGTGAGAAACAGCGTGAAGTAGTAGGTGAAAAAGTCGTAGCCCTTGGCCAGCGCGTTGAACACCAGTGCCATGCAGCTAAAGGTAATGCCGACGCCCAACAGAATCGGCCAGGCGAGTAGCAGCTTGGGGCTGTGGCTGATGCCCAGGGCCAGCATCACCCCCAATATGGCGGTGACGGTGAACAGCGATTTGAACGCCGCCCAGAGCATTTCCGCCAGCACGATGTCGTCCAGCCCCACGGGCGCGTTCATGATGCCGTCCCAGGTCTTTTGCACATGCATGCGGCTGAAGGCCGAATACAGCGCCTCAAACGAGGCCGCCTGCATGGCGCTCATGCAAATCGAGCCGCTGGCCAGAAACACGATGTAAGGCACCTGCACGCCGTTCACGCTCACTTGCCCTACCAACGCGCCCATGCCGTAGCCAAATGCCACCAGCCACATCAAAGGCTCGGCAATGTTGCCCACCAGGCTGGGAATGGCCAGCTTGCGCCAGACCAGCAAGTTGCGCAGAAACACCGGCCAAAAGCGCATGGAGAGGCGCGGTGCGCGCCAGACAGAGTCGTTCATCAGGCGTCCTCTCGAATTTGGCGGCCGGTTAGCTTGAGGAACAAATCCTCCAGATTGGCAGGCCGGTGCAGGGTACGCAACTGCGGATACGCCGCCAGTGCCGAGAGCAGGTCGCTGGCCTGGCCGGTGTAGAAAAACACGGTCTCGCCGCTGACCTCGACCCGCGTGGCCATGGCGCGCAGCGGGGTGTCCACCAAAGCCAACGCACCGGTGCCATACACCTCCACCACGTCGGGCTCCAGGTGCTGGGCGATCAGGTCGCGCGGCGCACCTTCGGCAATCTTTTTGCCGTGGTCCAGCACCAGCAGACGAGAGCACAGGCGCTCGGCCTCGTCCATAAAGTGCGTGGTCAGCAAGATCGACTTGCC
>JBEEJM010000322.1:0-2832 GCA_041169205.1 Pseudomonadota bacterium
GTGGCCGCAATGCCACCAATCACGATCCCCAGCAGCACCGAAATATTGGAGATGAATCCCTTGGCAAACCGGGCGATCAGCATGATGGAAACCAGCACCAGTGCCGCAATGCCCACCCCAGTCAGATCGGCATATTTGGGATTGGGCACACTCGGCGACAGCGACAAACCTTTGGGAATAGCGGGCAATGCGGAGCCCGGTGCGGACGCAGCTGCCGTGGCATCGGCCAGCCATTTGGCATGCTCCGGGTTGACCATGCTGGGCGCGGTCGGGCCAAAAGGATTGCCAAAAATCCAATTGATACCAATGCGCATCAAACTGATGCCAATGACCGCAATGATGGTGCCCGTGACAACCGGCGGAAAGAACCGCAGCATGCGGCTCACCAGCGGTGAAATCACGATGGAAACGACTCCAGCCCCAATAATTGCGCCAAAGATCAGCCCTGCCCCCTCCACCCCCGGTACGGTGTTGGCGGTTGCCACCATGGGAGCCACGGAGGCGAATGTCACGCCCATCATCACCGGCAATTTGATGCCAAACCACTGCGTGGCACCCAGCGACTGAATCAGGGTCACCAGACCGCAACAGAACAGATCGGCTGAGATCAGCATGGCCACTTGCTCCGGGCTGAGCTTGAGCGCACGGCCCACGATGAGTGGCACCGCCACGGCACCGGCATACATCACCAGCACATGCTGCAAGCCCAGCGTGGCCAGTTTCGCCGCTGGCAAGCGCGCGTCAACGGGATGAACGGAATCGGTCATGGAAGCCCCATATAAGTTAGGAAAAACCAAACTGTATACAGTTTTTTATACAAAGTGTATACAGAATTTCCCTAACCCCAGCCCTGCGCCAAGGCCGTCCAAGGCACCGTTTCTAGCGCTGGTGCACCACCCGCTGTGGGTACGGAATGTCAATGCCGTGCTGGCGCAGCGCCGCCAGAATGGCCAGATTGACCTCCGAGCGCAGATTGAGCTGTTTGCGCTCCACATCATCTAACCAGTAGCCTAGGGTGAACTCCAGCCCGTCGGCGGCAAAGTTGGTCAAATGCGCCACGGGCGCCGGGTCGGCCAGCACCCGGGGCTGGTTTTGCGCTGCTTCCACCAGCAAACGGGCAACCAAGGCGGTGTCGCTGTCATAGCCCACGGTGATGGTCGTGCTCTGGTTCACCTTGGAGTCCATCAAAGAGAGGTTTTCCACCCGGTTGGTGATGAGCATTTCGTTGGGCACGATGGATTCGCGCCCGGCCTGCGAGCGCACCACGGTGTAGCGGGCGTTGATCTGGGTGATGACGCCCTCAAAGTTGTCCACCCGCACCACGTCGCCAATGCGCATGCTGCGCTCCGCCAAAATCACAAAACCGCTGACGTAATTGGCCGCCAACTTTTGCAGGCCAAAGCCGACACCCACACCCACGGCACCGCCCAACACCGACAGCGCGGTCAGGTCTATCCCGACCGCCGACAACGCCAAAATCAGGCCGACAAACATCAGCAAGGCACGGGTGGCGTTGCTTACCGCCTTGCGCAAAGACAACTCCCCGCCCGTGGCCGACTTGAGCAGGCGCGTCTCAATGGCCGCCGAAATCCACAGGGTAAAAATCAGCACCGCACCGGCGGTCAGCAGCCCCTCAATCATGTTGCGCACCGACAGCGTGGTGCCGCCCACCTTCCAGGTGATCATGTCGAGCTCGTTGAGAATGACCGGCAGCAGGCCGCTGACCCACAACACCATGGCCCCCCACGCCAGCCAGGAGATGGTTTGCTCCATCAGCTTTACCCAGCGGGCCTGGGCAAAAGCTGCCTGCAGCACCTTCACCCCCACGCGAATCACCACCAGCGACACCAGCACCGGAATCGCGAGCTTGAAAATCGCCACCACCATATAGCGGTCCAGCACCTCCAGCGCCGCATAACCCAGACACAGCAGCACCAGCGGAAACAGCACACCGTCCACATTTTTGCGGCCAAACCAGATAGAGCGCTGGTCGTCATACCCCAGAGAGCGGCGCATGCCGGCAACTACCGCCCAGGCCAGCAGCACACACAGCCCCAGTACCGCCAGCTCAATCAGCACGGTGGGCTGGGTGAAGGCGGCCATCCAGCCGTCAAAGTCGTCAATAGGTTTGGGGGCCGGGGCCCGAATGGAAGTAGTCATTTCGATGTTGTTATGCCAAATCTGCCAATACGCGCACATGCGCTTCTACACTGCGGGCCAACGCATTCAGGTTGTAGCCGCCTTCCAGACACGACACGATGCGCCCCTGCGCATGGCGTTGTGCCACTTCTTTAATGCGATTAGTCATCCAGGCGAAATCGGCTTCCACCAGCCCCATTTGGCCCATGTCGTCTTCGCGGTGGGAATCAAACCCGGCGCTGATAAAAATCATCTCTGGCTTGTAGGCATCCAGCCGCGGCAGCCATTGCTCATTCACCAGTGCGCGCACTACATCGCCCTTGGTATAGGCAGGCACCGGCACATTGACCAGATTGCTGGCCTTGGAGCACGAGCCACCGTCGGGGTAAAACGGGTGCTGAAAAAAACTCACCATCAAAATGCGCTGGTCGCCCGCAACGATGTCTTCGGTGCCGTTGCCGTGGTGCACATCAAAGTCCACAATGGCCACGCGCTTGAGCCCATGGCGCTCCAGGGCATAGCGCGCGGCAATGGCCACATTGTTAAAAAAACAGAAGCCCATGGCTTTGTCTCGGCAGGCATGGTGGCCGGGTGGGCGAATCGCGCAAAAAGCGTTTTCCAGTTCACCGGCCATCACCGCATCGGTGGCAGCAATGGCCGCACCCGCCGCACGCAAGGCTGCATCCCAGGTGT
>JBEEJM010000323.1:0-2884 GCA_041169205.1 Pseudomonadota bacterium
GCAGGGCATCACCGCCACGGTGCAGGGCCGCCCCAAGCACATCTACAGCATTGTCAAAAAAATGCGCGGCAAATCGCTGGGCTTTGAGCAGGTGTACGACATTCGCGCGCTGCGCATTGTGGTGGCGACGGTGCCTGATTGCTATGGCGCGTTGAGTTGGGTGCACAGCCAGTTTGAGCCCGTGAGCAACGAGTTTGACGACTACATTGCCCGACCCAAAGCCAATGGCTACCAGTCGCTGCACACCGTAGTGCGAGACGCTACACACCAGCCGATTGAGGTGCAGATTCGTACCCAGGCCATGCACGACCATGCCGAGCACGGCGTGGCCGCGCACTGGGCCTACAAAGAGGCCGGTGCCAAGGGCTATGGCGGCAGCGTGACGGCGGCAGGCGAATACGACGCCAAGATTGCCGTGCTGCGCCAACTGCTGGCCTGGGAGCGTGATCTGTCGGGCGAGCAGGGCGCGGCCGTGTTTGACGACCGCATCTATGTGCTCACGCCCGACGCGGCCATCGTGGAGCTGCCCCAGGGTGCCACGCCGGTGGACTTTGCCTACAGTGTGCACACCAACCTGGGCCACCGCTGCCGCGGCGCACGGGTCGACGGTGCCATGGTGCCGCTGAACACGCCCCTGAAAAACGGACAGACGGTGGAAGTAACGGCAGCCAAAGAAGGCGGCCCCTCGCGTGACTGGCTCAACCCCGAGCTGGGCTTTTTGGCCAGCCACCGGGCACGGGCCAAGGTACGCGCCTGGTTCAATGTATTGGCCATGGGCGAGACCATTGCCAAGGGCCGCGAGGCAGTCGAAAAGCTGTTGCAGCGCGAAGGAAAAACCGCCATCAAGCTGGACGACCTGGCGTCGCAACTCGGCTTCAACTCCGCCGAAGCGCTGTTTGAGGTGGTGGGCAAAGACGAGTTCTCGCTGCGCAATATCGAAATCGTGCTGCACCCGCCCGAGGCAGTGCAGGCGCAAGACGACCTGCCGCTCATCAAAAAGCCACGCGCCTCCAGTCACTCGGGCAAGGGCGGCGTCCTGGTGGTGGGTGTCGATTCGCTCATGACACAGCTGGCCAAGTGCTGCAAACCCGCACCGCCCGATCTCATCAGCGGCTTTGTTACGCGTGGCAAAGGTGTGAGCGTGCACCGGGCCGATTGCTCCAACCTGCGCAACATGGTTAACCGCAGTGGTGACCGGGTGATACAGGTGGCGTGGGGCAGTGCGCCGGGAGCAGACGGAAGTGTCTACCCGGTGGACGTGTCGGTGGAAGCCGTCGACCGCCAGGGCCTATTGCGCGATATTTCCGAGGTGTTCACCAAAGAAAAAATGAACGTCATCGGCGTGCAAACCCTGTCCGTCAAAGGCACGGCCTGGATGACGTTTACCGTCGAAGTGATCGAGTCTGGCCGCCTGGCCAAGGTGCTGAAAATTGTCAGCGCACTCGGTGGCGTGCGCTCGGCGCGGCGGCGTTAAGGCCTGCTAAGTTCGTCCAGCGCTATTTCGGCCAGCGGCACACCGCACAGCGCTGCCAGCGCTTGCACCACCAAGCCATGGTCTTCGCGCTGCGGAATGCCAGACACCGTAACAGTCCCCACCACACCTGCGCCGCGCACGCGAACCGGAAAACTGCCACCGTGGGTGGCGTAGTCGCGCAGGGCCAGGCCCTGTTTGGCTTCTAGCGAAGTCCCTTCTTGCGCCAGCCGCAGGCCCAGCGCGTAAGAGCTTGTGTGCAGCAACTCCACCGCGTTGCGCTTGCGCCGCACCCAGTCGGCATGGCTAGGGCTGGTGCCAGGCATGGCGTAGAAAAACACGGTTTCTTTGGCAATGCGCACCTCGATCGCCACGGCAACCTGCATGGCCTCGCAAAGCACCTTGATGCGCGTACCCAGCTCCCACGCGGTGGCCGGGTTGAATGCATCCAGTTGCAAACGTTCTTCTTGTAGCGCCAGGCGCGTCAGGTCAATGTCAATGTCAATGGTCATAAATTTGCTATAAAAATAGTAGCTGATTGCGCATATTCTACGGGGGCTGGTGGCCTATTTGGCTTAAAAATGAGCCGCACCGACGCATGGTATGGTCTGCACAGCCGCTAGTTGCGACCACCCAGACGGCGTTGGGACTTTGGCAGATCATCAAGCCAGGCAGGATCATCCGCCCGTTGTTGCAGCAGCGACAAAATAGTATCCAACTGCGCCAGTTGAGAATCCGACAGCACGGTGAGTAGCGTGCGGTTGATATCAATCACTTTCGGGAAAACTTGCTGGTACACCAGCGTCCCTTTTTCAGTCAATTCAATGAGAACGCTGCGCCGGTCATTCGGTTTTGGCGTGCGAGTGACCAAACCTTTGCTTTGCAGTCGCCCCACCGTTTTGGACACCAGCCCCCACTCCAGTTGGGCCGCCTGTGCCAGGTCGGATGAAGACATGACCCCATGTTGCGCCAGCACGAGCAAGAGACGCCATTCACGCCGCGTCACACCGTGGCCGCCTTCGCAAATGCGCACGACAGGCGCTCCGGCAGTGGCATGCAAGCGGGCAACTCTGTAAAGGAACAGATCTTCAATGCCTACCGGGGACAAATAGTGGGATGTCGGCAAGGGTTTACCCGATCAGCAATTGATTAGAACAAGTAATTGGTGGCGCACTAGCATGGCGGCATCTGCAATCTGCAAAGGAATAGATATGACGCTCTCTCTAACAACACGGACCAAGCAACTGGTGGCTGTGGTATCCATTGTGAGTGCATCGCTCGCTTCAGCGCAAAGCTGGCCCGACAAAGTCATCAAAATTATTGTTCCCCTGCCACCCGGTGGGCCTAGCGACATCGTGCTGCGCTCTGCCATGGAGAAGATGCAACCGATTCTGAAGCAGCCCTTGGTGCTTG
>JBEEJM010000324.1:0-3972 GCA_041169205.1 Pseudomonadota bacterium
GCCCGAGCCAAACTGGTACAATCGTGGGCTTTGCTGGCAACATCCTCAGACACAAGGAATATTTACTATGGCATCTACCAAACCCAAGAAAAAGAACCCACGCCTGGCGTCGGGCCGTAAACGCGTCCGCCAGGACATCAAAATCAATGCAGCGAACACTTCCCTGCGTTCCAAGTACCGCACCGCGGTCAAGAACGTTGAGAAGGCAGTTCTGGCCGGTGACAAGACCAAGGCTGGTGAACTGTTCGCGAAAATGCAAGCCGTGGTTGACACCGTGGCTGACAAAGGCATTTTCCACAAGAACAAAGCCGCCCGTGACAAGAGCCGTTTGGCTACCAAGGTGAAAGCCTTGGCTCTCGCGGCTTAAACCCGCAGCCTAATTTTTAGGCAATCGCACGAGTTCTTCGGAACTCGCCGTTTGTAGTGGGTGCGCTGTCAGCAAAGCAGAAAAGCCGTTCAATTGAACGGCTTTTTTGTTGGCGCTTACGTTTGAGTTTAGGTGCGGTCGGCCACCACATCGGCCACACACAAGGCCGTCATGTTCACGATGCGCCGCACGGTGGACGACGCCGTCAGGATGTGCACCGGGCGCGCCGCACCCAGCAAAATGGGGCCCACCGTCGTATTGGCCGCCCCGGTCACCTTCAGCACATTGAACAGAATATTGGCGCTGTCGATATTGGGGCACATCAGCACATTGGCCGAGCCCATGAGCGTGCTTTCGGTCAGGTTTGACGCCCGAATGGTTTCCGACAAAGCTGCATCCCCGTGCAACTCGCCATCGCACTCCACCTCGGGTGCCATGGCCACAAACAGATTGCGCGCTTCCCGCATCTTCAAGGCGGAGGGGCGTTTGCTGGAGCCATAGTTGGAGTGCGACAAAAATGCCACTTTGGGGGTGATACCAAAACGCCGCACCTCTTCGGCCGCATGGACGGCGATCTCGGCGAGTTCTTGCGCTGTGGGGTTTTCATTCACATAGGTGTCGGCAATGAAGAGCGTGTGTTTTTCCAGCATCAGCGCGTTCATGGTGGCAAAGCCGGAGCTGCCTTTGCGCAGGCCAATCACATCGCGAATGTGGTCTAAATGGTTGTCAAAGCGCCCATGCACACCGCACACCATCGCATCGGCGTCACCCAGCTGCACCATCAGCGCCGCAATCAAGGTGTTGGAGCGACGAACCATGGCTTTGGCCACCTCCGGCGTCACACCGTTGCGCCCCATGAGCTTGTGGTACGTCTCCCAGTAGAGGCGAAAACGGGCATCGTTTTCGGGGTCCACTACGTCAAAATCGCGGTCGCGTTGAATGCGCAGGCCCGCTTTCTGAATGCGCATGTCAATCACCGCCGGGCGACCCACCAAGATGGGTTTGACCATGCGCTCATCCAGCGCAGTCTGCACTGCGCGCAAGACCCGCTCGTCTTCCCCTTCGGCATAAGCGACCCGCTTGGATGATGCGGGCGCCGCTTTGGCCGCCGCAAACACCGGGCGCATGAACATACCGGTGTGGGTGACGTACTGGTTAAGCGACAGTCGGTAGGCGTCGTAGTCGGCAATCGGGCGCGTAGCTACGCCAGACGCCTCGGCCGCTTTGGCCACGGCCGGGGAAATACGCAAAATCAGACGCGAATCAAAGGGTTTGGGTATCAGGTAATCGGCACCAAAATGCAATTCCTGGCCTGGATAGGCAGCCGCCACTTCGTCGCTGATCTCGGCCTTGGCCAGATCGGCAATCTCGCGCACGCAGGCCAACTTCATTGCTTCCGTGATTTTGGTTGCACCACAGTCCAACGCACCCCGGAAGATGTAAGGAAAACACAGCACGTTGTTGACCTGGTTCGGGTAGTCCGAGCGGCCCGTCGCCATGATGCAATCGGGTCGTGCAGCCAATGCGATTTCTGGCCGAATCTCCGGCTCCGGATTGGCCAACGCCAGGATGATGGGCTGGCGCGCCATGGTCTTGACCATGTCACCACTCAAGACACCGGACGTCGAGCAACCCAGAAACACATCGGCATGGGTGACCGCGTCGGCCAGTGTTCTGGCATCCGTTTTCTGGGCGTAGCGCGCCTTGGACTCGTCGTAGCCGCCCGGGCGGCCTTCATAAATGACGCCTTTGGAGTCGCACATAAACACATTGGCGCGGCTCACGCCCAAGCCCACCATCACGTCCACACAGGCCAGCGCTGCAGCGCCCGCGCCAGACACCGCCAGTTTGATCTCGCCAATAGCCTTACCGACCAGTTCCAACCCATTGAGCAGCGCTGCAGACGAAATGATGGCGGTGCCATGCTGGTCATCGTGGAACACCGGAATGTTCATGCGTTCACGTAGCTTCTTCTCAATGTAGAAGCACTCAGGTGCCTTGATGTCTTCCAGGTTGATACCGCCCAGTGTGGGTTCCAGTGCGGCAATGATGTCGACCAGTTTGTCGGGGTCGTTTTCGGCCAGCTCAATGTCAAAGACATCGATGCCCGAGAACTTTTTGAATAGGCATGCTTTGCCCTCCATCACCGGCTTGCTGGCCAGGGGGCCAATATTGCCCAAGCCCAAGACCGCCGTGCCATTGGTAATCACGCCCACCAAATTGCCACGGCTGGTGTACTCGGCGGCCAGGGTCGGGTCCGCCTGGATATCCAGACAGGGATAGGCAACTCCTGGCGAATACGCCAGAGAGAGGTCCCGCTGGTTGGACAAGGGCTTGGTGGGAGACACTGCTATTTTCCCGCGCATTGGCAAACGGTGGTACTCGCGCGCTGCCTCACGCAGCGCCAATTCGGCAGCGGATAGATCTTTGCTCATGGCATCTCCTTAGCTTGGTTTTTTTGAACCTTCATCAGTGGCTAAGTGTAGTCAATCGCTGGGTAATTGATACGGTGCCTTGTCAGCTTCGCACACGAAGGATGCCAGCGAAATACGCCGACAGGGCATCGCGGCCAGACAGCGGGAGGATATGGCCCACATACTGGTCTGGGCGGACGATGACCATGCAGCCTGCGGTCCGGTCGATGCCACGCATCTCGAAAATGTCCCCGCCCCGCTTCACGTCGGCGCAAAACACCTTCTCATAGTCGCACAGCCCGTAGCGACCCACGTGCGGACGCAGCAGCGTGGGCATGGCAGCGTAGTCCAGTTCACGAAAACCCTGCTGGAAGACCGCGCGAATGTCGATCACTGCATCCATGTCTTCACCGGGCGCGGTATGGCGACGCACCGGCGAGGCCGGGTCCTTCCCAAGCCAGTCGCACAGCGTGGCGACAGTGCCGCCCTGCTTGCCCAGATCATTGGCCGGTGCAAAGACGAATATGCGAAAGCGTGCGTCAGCATCAACGCAATGGCCCAATTGCATGGGCTTGGCATCGGCCAAACGGACAACAGGAGCGGAATGGAAGCGCTTGCCCATGTCAAAGCCCGTTGCCAGGTGCTGGTGCGTAGGCGCCCCAGTCAGTGCACTGTGCTCGTACTGGATGGTCAAGCCGCAGGTAAATGGCAGGTTATTGATGAAGGCCCGGGCCACCACCGGCATGCCGGCGGTTGACGGATCGAAGGCCAGGTCGTCTGTAGCCGCGCCACCTACGACCCGCGCCCATTTGTGGTCAAACTCCACCAGACCCTTGGCCGCGGCACGGCGCTCACCCGAATAGCTGTGCAGCAGCGCGGCGTCGGCACGGCCGGTGAGCACCGAGATCAGCTTCCAGCCCAGGTTGAAGGTGTCGCCCATCGACACATTCATGCCCTGCCCAGCTTTTGGGCTGTGGGTGTGGCAAGCGTCGCCGGCCAGCATCACGCGCGGTGCGCGCGTGGCCATCTCTGCCACGGGCACATCGTCAAATTTGTCGGTCAGGCGATGACCAATCTCATAGATGGACCACCACACCACTTCTTTCACCTCCAGTGTGAAGGGGGCCAGAATGCGCTGGGCCTTGGCGATGATGTCGTCCGCGTTCATGCCCCGCTCGGCCACGCGCTCAT
>JBEEJM010000325.1:0-2852 GCA_041169205.1 Pseudomonadota bacterium
ACCTCGGGTTTGCTGTCGAGCTCAATCTTGATTTTGCTGGCGGCCTCGTCGATCAGGTCAATCGCTTTATCCGGCAAAAATCGATCGGTGATGTAGCGGTTAGACAACTCGGCTGCTGCCACGATGGCCGGGTCGGTGATCTGCACGCCGTGGTGGGTTTCGTAGCGCTCTTTCAGGCCACGCAAGATGGCGATGGTCGCTTCCACGGTCGGCTCGCCAACCAGAATCTTCTGGAAGCGGCGCTCCAAAGCGGCGTCTTTTTCGATGTATTTGCGGTACTCGTCTAGCGTGGTTGCGCCCACACAATGCAACTCGCCCCGCGCCAGCGCGGGCTTGAGCATATTGCCCGCGTCCATCGCACCTTCGGCCTTGCCGGCACCCACCATGGTGTGCAGCTCGTCAATAAAGACGATGGTCTGGCCTTCGTCTTTGGCCAGGTCTTTGAGCACGTTTTTCAGTCGTTCTTCAAACTCACCGCGGAATTTGGCACCGGCCAACAAGGCCGCCATGTCCAGGCTCAGCACGCGCTTGCCTTTGAGCGAATCGGGCACTGCGCCGTCCACAATGCGCTGCGCCAGGCCTTCCACAATGGCGGTCTTGCCCACGCCAGGCTCGCCAATCAGCACCGGGTTGTTTTTGGTACGGCGTTGCAGCACTTGAATGGCGCGGCGAATCTCATCGTCGCGGCCAATCACCGGGTCGAGCTTGCCCATGCGGGCGCGCTCGGTCAGGTCGATACAGTATTTCTTCAGCGACTCACGCTGCTCTTCGGCGTCTGCGCTGTCCACGCTTTGACCACCGCGCACCGCGTCAATCGCAGTTTCCAGGCTCTTGCGGGTCATACCGTTGGCGCGCACCGCATTGCCAAGTTCGGCTTTGCTGTCGGCCAGCGCCAACAAAAACAGTTCTCCGGCGACAAACTGGTCGCCGCGCTTCATCGATTCTTTTTCTGCCGCTTGCAAGAGCGAGACCATGTCGCGCCCCACTTGCACCTGCTCATGGCCCTGCACCTGCGGCAGCTTTTTCATGGCCGCCTCGGCCGCCGTGGTCAGGCCGACCACGTTGACACCCGCGCGCTGCAACAGCGCCTTGGGGCCATCGTCCTGGCGCAGCATGGCCAGCAGCACGTGGGCGGGTTCGATGTACTGGTTGTCGTTGCCCAGGGCCAGCGATTGGGCTTCGCCCAGCGCTTCCTGGAATTTCGTGGTGAGTTTTTCGATACGCATTGCTTTACCCCTGCCAAGTTATGTGTTGGTCCACAGCTTGGGCCCAAATGCTCCTTTTCAAGGCGGGGGTTGCGTCAGGATGAGGGCTGTGTCTGACCTACATCAAACTCCCTGAGAACACTTATGACCTTACGCCGCACCTCGCGCACGCTGCAAGATCAAAAGCGCCTCGTTTTGTGACACCGCACCCGCGCCCACCCACGCAACAAACTGGTCGGGCCGCACCAAGACCAGCGGGGCTGCATAGCGCTGCCGCTCGCCCTGGGCGGTGTCTTCAATGACCTGAAGCGGCAGGCCCAGCTGGGCAGCAGCGTCTGCAAAAGCACTGACCGCCTGCCCATCGGCTCCAAAAGCCAGCAGCACATAGCCTGGGCCCAAGACCTCATACACATTGCGGCCATCAGACAGCTGAGCTGGTGCCAGGTGGTGGCCCGCGCGGGCTTCAAACGTGTGCCGCCCCACGGCGCTGCCGCCTGGGGCCTCGTAGTTCGGCTCAAAAGCATGAACCTCGCCCACGGCCCCCTCGGATCGCGCTTTCCAAGCGGCCTCGAAGGCGGCCCGATCCCGCTGTGGGTCGTGTTCGTGCAGGAATGCGCTGTCGTTTTCTATAGACCGCGCAATGAAATCACGCGCCGTGGACGCGAACACCGGGTGGCGCTCGCTGTCATACGAGTCCAACAGCGCCGAGCCACCCCAACCCTGCAACACAGCGGCCAGTTTCCAACCTAGGTTGCGTGCATCCTCAAAACCCGTGTTGACGCCATAGCCCCCGTAAGGGGGGTGGCTGTGTGCCGCGTCGCCTGCAATAAAAATGCGGCCCTTGCGGTAGCTGTCGGCAATAGCGAAGCGCAAATCCCAGAAGCCAATGTGCTCGAACTCCACGTCAAACTCAGCCCCCACCGACTCATGCAGGTAGTTTTGAAAGTCGAAGTTGTCGCGCGTGGTGCCCGGCGGCACGGGGGCGTGAAAAAACCAGGTGTTACCCAGGTCTACTCGGCCAAAAAACTTCCAGTAGCCGTTCAGCTCCGGTTGCAGCACGTTGTAAAACGACTTGCCAGGATAGCGCTGTAGCAACGCATGCAGCTGCGGCGAGCGAAACACCAGCAACACCATCATGCGGTCATGGTCCGACAAGGTTTGGGTAATGCCCGCTTGCGTGCGCACCACCGAGCGGCTGCTGTCACAGCCCACCACGTAGTCGGCGTGCAGCGTGCGGCGACCTGTGCCATCGGCCTCGCTCACCACTACACGCACTCCAGACCCTTCGTCATGTACCTCGACGGCCTGCCAGCCGTAGAGCACCTGCACCGTGGGCAGCGCACGCACGCGTTCGCGCAGCACCGCTTCAGTGGCGTATTGGGGCAGGCGTTCGTTGGCGGTGTAGTAGTAGGGCCGCACCAAGTCGCGCTGCAGCCAGTCGTAGTGGTAAGGCCCCAAGAGCGTGCCGTATGCCGTCAGGCCGCCAATGCCGTACTCCGGGGGAATGGTGCGCGCTGCACGCAGTTCTTGCTCTGCACCCCAAAAATGAAAGTGCTCCATGGTGCGCTGGGTCAGGTTCTGGCCCTTGGGAATGCGCTGGGGCACCGGGTGGCGTTCCACCACAGTGCAGCGAATACCGCGCTGCCC
>JBEEJM010000326.1:0-5835 GCA_041169205.1 Pseudomonadota bacterium
GTGGCCGAACCCAAAGAGATACCGAGGTGACGGGCAATTTCCGCTGCCATGCCAGGATTGGCATTGCCGGTGAAAACCATGAAATCAGGGGAGGAGGGTGCCTGCATGTGGATTCCAGCGAAGAGATTGGGATTTATGTCGTCACAAAGCGCGTCAGGTTGTCGGACTAGCCCGAACAACCATTTGGCAGGGGAAGAAGGACTCGAACCTTCGCATGCTGGAATCAAAATCCAGTGCCTTAACCAACTTGGCGACTCCCCTACACAGGTGGGCAGCTAAAAGCTACCTACCCCAAAACTGTCATTTAGACCTTCATTTTCCGTCGCTGTCTGCCCAACCTACCAGAGGATGCGCATCCAAACTGCTGCATTGCCGGACCTGAAATGCATTTGGCACAGTGGCCACATTCCAAACCGAGCCTTGCGGCAAGTGCGCAAACACCGCACTTCCAGAACCTGTCATCCGTCCACTTAAACCCTGTTGGGAAAGCCAAGCAAGAGCTTGGTCGATACCGGGGCAAAGTTGCTGGGCAACCGCCTGCAAGTCATTTCGGCCAAAACCTAAAGTGGTACTCCAGGTGTTTCCGAGTGCGTTCGCAGCGAAGCCTGAAATTATAGCAGGCTCTGAGTTGCGTTTTAACGCGGGGCTGGAGAAAATCAATTGGGTCTCCAGTCCGGCGTCGGGTTTCACCACCAAAAAGTCGGTTTTGGGCAGTTGCAGCGGCGTGATTTTCTCGCCAATGCCCTCGACCCAGGCATGGTGCCCACTAAGGAAAAAAGGCACGTCGGCTCCCAGTGCCAGCCCGATTTGTGACAGCGCTTGCACCGAGAGATTGCAGTTCCACAACCGGTTGAGCGCTAACAGCGTGGACGCTGCATCCGACGAGCCGCCGCCCATGCCGGCCTGTGCCGGAACCGACTTGTGCACGCCAATGTGCGCGCCATCGGTGACGCCCGTAGCCTGTTGCAGCGCGCGTGCAGCACGGGTGGACAGGTCGTCTTCGGGCAAGGCCCACGAGAGGTCTTCGCGGGTGATGCGGCCATCGGCGCGGCGCTCAAAGTGCAGGGTGTCGCACCAGTCCAGCAGCATGAACACCGATTGCAGCAGATGGTAGCCGTCGTCGCGCCGCCCGGTGATGTGCAGGAACAAGTTGATTTTGGCGGGGGCGGGAATGTCGTAGAGCGACTGCATGGTCAGATTATCCGGGGTCGGCAGCGCGCTTACTGCATGAGAATTATTTTGAGTTCGGCCGGGTTCACCAAGGAGGTTCGTCGGGCGTTCAGACGGCCTTGGTCCAGCTGGGTTAAATCGGCCTCCCATTCCGGCGTGGTTTCCGCCTGGCCCTGCAACCAGGCAAACAGGCTGGCCACTGGCAAGTCGGTGCCCATGGTCTGGCGCAACAGTGCGGGCAAAGACTCGAACGCGCGGGTGTCGTTGCCACTGACCAGCGTTGCGGCGGTGTCGGTCCACTGGATGCGTGCCAGGGTGCTGCCTAACGCGGTGCTGAGCACCAGGCTGCCCGTTTGGGCATTGCCTTGCAGCTCGAAGTTGGCGCTAAATGCCTGAACAGGCGTACTGTGCACGGTCAGCGCCAAGCGCCCTTGCCAGTACGCATTTTTAGAAGAAAATGTGCCGTTAGCCCCCGTGGTACTTGCGCAGCCAGCTATTAAAATAATAGCAAGTGTAGTGAGCCACTGCAGCATGCGCCTCACGCATCCCATGGCCCCGGCTGCATTGCTCACGGTTTGTTGAACCGTCGCATGGTGTCAAGCAGCGTTTCGTTGTTGGGGTTCAGCGCCAGGCCTTCTTTCCAGGTTTTGCGGGCATCATCGCGGCGCTCAAGGGCCCACAGCACTTCACCCAGGTGCGCGGCAATCTCGGCATCGGGTCGCGCCGTGTAGGCCCGAGTCAACACCCGCAAGGCCTCGGCCAGGTTGCCACTGCGAAACTCGACCCAGGCCAGGCTGTCCATGATGAACGGGTCGTCGGGTGTGAGTTCCAGCGCTTTGCGAATCAGGCTGCGCGCCTCGGGCAGCCGCAGGTTGCGATCTGCCAGCGAATAGCCCAGTGCGTTGTACGCGTGCTGGTAGTCGGGCTTGGCTGCAATGACCTCGCGCAGCAGCCGTTCCATTTCGGGCAGCCTGCCCAGTTTTTCGGCCACCATGGCCTGGTCGTATTTCAGATCAGCATCGTCGGGAAAGCGCTGCACCGCCTCGGCCAATACGGCATAGGCCTGCGCATATTGTTTGTTGTCGCGCAAGAGCTGCACTTCGGCGCTGATCTTCAGGCGCGCATCGTCTGCCTGTTGTTCGGGGAGTTCGCGTATCAGGGCGCGAGCCTCTGCCATCTTGCCTTGTTGCGCCAAGATGGCCGCTTTGCGACTCTGTATCTGCAGCGTGTCTTGCGTGCTGTCAATTCTTTGCAAAAAAGCCAGCGCTTCGGCAGGCTGGTGCGCCTGCTCGGCGATCTGCGAGAGCAACACATAGGCCTGTGTCAGTCCGCGTTGGTTATCTGCGGCGTCGGCTTCTGTGCTGGTGCGAAGGGCTATGTATTTTTGCAATGACGTCTGTGCGGCGTCGTTTTTCTTGTCCTGAAACTCGAGAGAGCCACGTACCAGCCAGGCATCTGCATAGTCTGCAGACTCTTGTGTGGCCTTGACGGTCTGCTCGTACGCATCGGCACCGCGTTGTGCACCCAGCAAACGCTGTGCGTACGCCAAACGAATTTCAGGTGATGCCTTGCGCGCCAGGTAGTGCTGCAACAGCGCTTCGGCCGCTGGAGATTTGGCATCCCACAGGCCCAGTGCCAGCGCGGCCACTTCATCCGAATGGGTGTTGAACGCAGCGCCACGCCGGGCGGCGTTGGCCGCACCTTCGACATCGCCCGCCATCAGGCGCAGGGTGCCCAGGGTGGCCCAGGCAGCTGGCCCCACGGTGGCGTCGCTCAGCTCAGCAGTCAGTGCGTGTTCTACCGCTACCGTGGCCTGTTTTTTGTCGGTGGCGCGGGCAAAGTAGCGTGGAATTTGGCCGATGACGGCAATGCGTGCACTGCCTTTGGCCTGCGCCAACGCGCGTTTGAGGGGCTCTACCGTTTCGGAAATCTTGTTCAAACCAATCAGTATTTGTAGCTGGTAGCGGTTGGCTTGCTGCGACGTGGGAAAGATGTGCACCCAAGCCTGTGCGGCGGACAGTGCCGATTCGCCACTGCGGGCACCTAGCGCGAGAGTGACGGCGCGCTCAAACAATTGCTCTGAATTGGCCTTGCGCGCGGCATCCAGCATGAGGGAATAGGCCGAGGCGGCATCGCCGTTCTGCGCGCTGATTTCACCCACGAGGAGTTGGTAAAACAGCTCGCCGCCTAATCCCGAATCGGCGGGCGCTTCCTCGGGCGGTGCCGCCGCCACTGCGGTACAGACCAATGAGATCAGCAAAGAGAGGGTGGCCAGGCGCTTAGGAGAAGACATCGGACCATAATAATCCATGCCCGAACTACCCGAAGTCGAAGTCACCCGCCTGAGCTTTGCCAACCGCATTGCAGGGGCGCGTATCACCCAGGTCCGCATCGGCAAGCCGCTTCGCTGGCCGCTGGGCGTGGAGCCTGCGCAACTGGTCGGTCAGACCGTGCTGGGGGTGCGCAGGCGCGGCAAATACCTGCTGTTGGACCTGAGTGATGGGTTGTTACTGCTGCATTTGGGCATGTCGGGCAGCATTGCGTTTGATCGCCAGCTGGGCGCGGCAGGTGTGCACGACCATTTCGATTTGCAAACCAGCCACGGCCTGCTGCGGCTGAATGACCCACGCCGGTTTGGGGCGGTGGTGTTTGCGTTGAATGAAGCGGACGCAGTTGCGCAAAAATTGCTGGGCAAGCTGGGTGTAGAGCCTTTGGGCGACGCATTTGAATTGCAAAACTTTGTAACCGGGCTAAAAGCACGCAAAGCACCTATCAAACAGGTGCTGCTGGCAGGTGAGGTGGTGGTGGGGGTGGGCAATATTTATGCCTCTGAAGCCTTGTTTTTGTCGGGCATTCGCCCCACCGTTCGGGCTTGCAAACTGAGTCGGCTGCGCATTGCACGCCTGAGGGAGGCGATACGGGATGTACTGGCGCGTGCCGTGCGCAAGGGCGGTAGCACGTTGCGCGACTTTTCCAACGCCCAGGGCGAGTCGGGCTATTTCCAGCTCGAAGCCACGGTGTATGGCCGCGAAGGCCAGCCCTGCAAGGTCTGCGCAACGCCGATCAAGGCCATCCGGCAGGGCCAGCGCTCCACGTTTTTCTGCCCGGTTTGCCAGAAAAGCTGAGCACACGGCACGGTCGCGGTGCTATATTGAAAGACTGCAGCAGGGGGACATTTGGCTACTTCATTTAACGATCAATTTGACCAGCATGGGATATGGCGCCGTGAGTTCGCGTTGCGTCTGAAATTGCTGGCCGAATGGTTGAAAGGCCACGAACTGCTGGACTCCGCGGTCGAAGAGCGCTTGAAGCGGCTTGAGACCCAGGTGCGGTCCGACAAGGTGATGGTGGCGTTTGTTGCCGAATTTTCGCGTGGCAAGTCGGAGATGATCAACGCCATCTTCTTCGCAGGCTATGGCCGTCGCATCATGCCGGCCAGTGCCGGACGCACCACCATGTGCCCTACCGAAATGGGCTACGACGCCGACGTGCCACCGTGTTTGCGCCTGCTGCCGATCGAAACCCGTTTGCAGCCCCAGGCGCTGATGGAATGGCGCATGGCGCCCGAAAAGTGGACCCGTATTGACCTGGATGTGAACGATCCTCAGCAACTGGCTGCGGCAGTCGAAAAAGTGGCCGAAACGTTATCGGTCAGCCAGGACCAGGCCCGTGCCTTGGGTTTTTGGAACAACGAAACCCCCGAAGACAACCCGCTGGTAGATGCGCAGGGGCGGGTGGAAGTGCCCAGATGGCGTCATGCATTGATCAATATCGCGCATCCTTTGCTCAAGCAGGGGCTGGTGATTCTGGACACACCCGGGCTCAACGCCATTGGTGCTGAGCCTGAGCTGACCGTCAGTCTGCTGCCGCAAGCACAGGCAATCGTCTTTATTTTGGGTGCCGATACCGGCGTGACCAAGTCGGATCTCGCCATATGGCGTGAACACGTGCTCGATGAAGAAGGGCCCGCCGATGGTCGCTTGGTGGTGCTCAACAAGATTGACACCTTGTGGGATGAGCTGAGCTCTCCCGGACAGATCAAAGCGCAGATTGAGCGACAAAAGCGCGGCACGGCCGAGATTTTGGGTATCCACGCCAGCCGTGTGATTGCCGTCTCTGCGCAAAAGGGCTTGGTGGCCAAGGTCAATAACGACGCGGCCCTGCTGGAACAAAGCTGCCTGCGCGAGCTGGAAGACGCGCTAGGCCACGGCATGCTGGGGCGTAGGCAAAAGATACTGGGTGCCGCCATGGCCCATGGCGTGTCAGACCTGCGGGGCGAGATTGGCCGTGTCATCAATATTCGCAAGCGCGACCTGACCGAACAGACCGGGGAACTGCGGGGTTTGCAGGGCAAAAATGCATCCGTCATTCGTCACATGCGCACGCGCATCTCGAACGAACAGGCCGAGTTCGATATGGGCGGTGCCAAGATTCATGCAGTGCGTTCGGTGCACCTGAAGCTGCTGCGTGAAGTGTTTTCCATCCTCGGCCCCAAGGTGCTGAAGGCTGAAATGGGCCAGTTGACCGAAGCTTTGATGCAAAAGGGCCTCAAGCTGGGCGTCAAGCGCTCGTACGGTGACACTTTTGAGCGTTTGCGCGCCAACTTGCACAAAGTGCAGTCGTTTACCGGAGAAATTCAGAACATGCTGGTGGCGACCTTTCGCC
>JBEEJM010000327.1:0-7360 GCA_041169205.1 Pseudomonadota bacterium
GTGGTGATGCTCATCTATCTCGATCACGCCTGGGAAGCCGCACAAGTGCAATGCCGCGCGGTGGGAAAGACCGCTGGCATGGACGAGCTTTATGCCGCGGTGATGGAAGGTGCGGTAGAGCGGGTACGGCCCAAGATGATGACCGTGGTCGCCATCATGGCCGGCCTCTTGCCCATCCTGTGGGGAACCGGCACGGGGTCGGAGGTGATGAGTCGCATTGCTGCGCCCATGGTGGGTGGCATGGTGTCGTCCACCGTGCTAACGCTGGCGGTGATTCCGGCCATCTACGCGCTGGTGAAGCAATGGCGTCTGAATCACCCTTAGTGCGGGTGCCGGTGCTGCGCGTCCGGGTAGTGCGCATGGGTGTGCACCAGCTCACCGTGTGCATGCTCGTGTTCATGCCTTTCGGTCAGGTGCAACCAAACCCCCGCGCCCATGAGCGCGCCCGCAGTCAGGAGCCCCACCGTGAAAGACTCCCCGCTCAGCCAAGCTAGCACAGCCCCGAAAAACGGCGCTACCGAAAAATACGCGCCGGTGCGGGCCGTGCCCAAATGCCGCAGCCCGACCACGAACAGGGCCAGGCTCACGCCGTAGGCCAAAAAGCCCACCGCCATCGCCGCAGCGACTGTGGCCCCGCCGGGAATCTTGTCCCCGACCGCCAACGCCAACACGAGATTGACGCTACCGGCCACCAGCCCTTTGACCGAGGCGATCCACGTGGCGTCGTTGAGCGCAACCTTGCGCGTTAGGTTGTTGTCCACGCCCCAGGCGAAGCACGCACCCAGCACCGCCAGCGCGGGCCACATCCCGGCGAAGCTCACCTCGGTCGGCCAACTGAGCACCACCGCGCCCGCGGCGATCAGCGCCATCCCCAGCGCGATGCGGCGATCGAAGTTTTCACGGAACGCCACCCAGGCCAGCACCGCCGTGAATACGCCTTCGGCATTGAGCAACAACGAAGCGCCCGATGCGGGCATGCCGGATAGCCCCGCCATCAGCAGCAGAGGCCCGACCACGCCACCGGCCAGCGTGGCACCGCCCAGCCAGACCACCTCGCCTCGGGCCAGCGTCACGGGTGCCGCCTTGACGGCCCTGCGGTACAGCGTGAGCCCCACGCCCGAGCCCAGGTAGAACAAGCCCGCCAACATCCACGGCCCCACGCTGCCCAGCAGTAGCTTGGCCAATGGCGTCCCCGCCCCAAACAGCAGCGCGGCCCCCATGGCCGCTGCCACGCCGTTGCTCCCTAGGTTTTTCGTGTTCATCATTTTGGTTGGTGTTTATGCCAATATTGGCCGCTAGCCCCCGTGGAATATGCGTTAACAGCTATTGAATTGATAGTGAATCAGGTGAACGACTGCGCCGTTTAATGTTACGCCACAGCCCCTTCACGGATCAGGCATTCGGCAGAAATGCCCAGACTCGAATTTAAACGCCGCACCATGGCCAGGCTCAACGGTCGCTTGCGGTTGAGCACTTCATACACACGGTTTAAGCCACCAATCATGGGCTGAAGGTCTTTGGCGCTTAAACCCTGTTGCTCCATGCGAAATTTAATGGCTTCAATGGGGTCAGGTAGCTCTATCGGATAGTGTTTCGCTTCGTAAGCCACCAACAGCGCCCCCAACACTTCGAGGCGATCACCATCGGGTGTCCCGCGTTTTGGATCAGCATCCACCAAAGCAGAGACGATCTTGAGCGCCGCTTTGTAGTCGGCCTTCGTGTGGATTGGGCGAATGTCCATGGATAACTCCTTCAAAACTGTTCTACCGTGTTGGCATCCACGGTGTCGTACTCGACATGCGTGCCAATGAACTTCACATGCACAAAACGACCTACAACACGCGGAGCCGCAAACAGCCATCTATTCGTCTGTGTACGGTGGTGGTAACGGTTTTTACCTGACCGCAGAGAATATGTGGCAGGCCGCAGTCACTTATCGCGTCTTACTAAGTTCTTCAGCCACCAGTTGCCGCAGTTGTTCAAATCCAAATGAGGGCAGTGGCCTACCGTTCACAAAGTATTCCGGCGTCTGCGAAACGCCGAGCGTGTTGGCATCGTTGAGGTCTTGTGCAACGGCCTGCTGAAGGTCGGGCGCAGTCATGTCAAACGCCAGTTGCTCCATGTTCAGACCAATTCCGTTGAGATACTTCCACGTCAGTTCAATCTTTGCGGTGTGGTTCGATGCCCAATCGTCCTGTCCCTTAAACAAGGCTTCAAGCGCTTGCCAAAACTTGCCTTGTCGGCGCGCGGCTTCCAGCACCGCGACCACTTTGTCCGACCCCTTGTGAAAAGGTGTGTAGCGCATGACCAGCCGTATGCGGTTGGGGTTGTCCGCCATCAGTTGTTTGACCTTGGGGTAAAAATCTCGGCAGGTTCCGCAAGCGGGATCGAAAAACTCAACGATCACCACCGGCGCATCTGCTCGCCCTTCGGTGGGCGAGTGCGCACGGATTAGCGCGGCACGGTCCACCGTGGCGGTTGGCTGCCCTTGAGACTGCGGATTTGAAAAGTACCACCAACCGCCAATGGCGAGCAGCGCAAGCACCGCGATGAGGGCGGCAACGTAAGTAGTTTGTTTTTGCATGAATGGAGAGGGCATTTATTGCCAAAATAGGCCGCTAGCCCCCGTGGAATATACGCGAGTAGCTATTGAACTAATAGCGTTTTGGGTATTTAGGTATTCGTGCCACTTCATTGAGTGAAATGGGTATATTGATTGGGTTGGACAGCGTTGCCAAGCCTGAAAGAAATACATGAGCACATTGCCCGATCTGCAACACATGCAGAAGATCAGAATGTTGGACCGTTTCTATGGTCTGTTCACTTGGTTTTGCCTTGCGCTGTTGGCCATTGGCGTTCCCTTTGTCTTCTACCGCAAGCTAACGACAGCCGTACTCATTGGCCTGATGATGGCTGGAATCTTTCTGGCGAGGCGAATGAGTCGGCGTGGGCGCCCTGAGCGGTCCTTGATTCTGTTTTCTACCGGGCTTTGGATCGTATTGCTGGGGTTGATGTATGGCGGTTTGCCCCCCAATGGTGCAGGCGTCGCCCTAGCGACGGTGGTCGTGCTGGCCGTTGTGGTTAACAACCGCACGGCCATGGTGTATTTTTTCTCGTACATGCTGTTGTGGCTGGTATACATCGTGTTGCGGCATTTCGAGTTGGCGCCCCCACCGTTTTTTGCCAGTCTGCCCTTTGTTGCGTGGCTAGTTGTGTTTGGGGCCTTTTTTCTGGTACTTATTCCGATACCGGAAATGGTGCGTGCGCTCAACGAAGGCGTGTCACGTCAGCAGTCGGTGCTGGAGGCAACGTCGGATGCGATATTGGTCGTGGATGCCACAGGCGCAGTGGATTCGTACAACCAGAAATTTGTCAGTATTTGGGGCATTCCCCAGGCGCTACTCGACCAGGGCAGCGATGCCGCACTGCTCAATTGGGTGGTATCTAAGCTGGTCGATCCTCAGGCATTTATTCAACGCGTCACCGATCTGTATGCGCACCCCGATCAGTCCAGTTCCGACACTCTGGAGCTAAACGATAGCCGCGTCATCGAACGATTCTCACATCCCAATCTGGTCAATGACAAAGTGGTCGGCCGCGTATGGAGTTTCCGGGACGTGACGGACAGCCGTCGGGCGCAAGAAGAATTGCAATCGAGTCAGGCCAAATTGCAGGGCTTGTTTGACCTCTCACCCCTGGGACTCACCCGCAATGGCATGGACGGCGTTTTCTACGAGGTGAACGCCGCCTTCACGCGCATGTTGGGTTACAGCCTGGAAGAGCTCAACACGATGAGTTACTGGGACATCACGCCCCCAGACTATGCGGACCAAGAGGCTATTCAGCTCGACCACTTGCGGACCAAAGGCGCTTATGGGCCGTATCAAAAAGAATACATTCACCGCGATGGCCACCGCTTTCCCGTGCGTTTGAACGGAATCCAATTGCGGGACGCCCATGGCGAGGCTTATATCTGGTCGATCATTGAAGACATTACGGAACAAAAGGCGCATGAAGCGAAGCTGACCGAGGCCAGCCATGCCGCGCAGGCCGCATCCGTGGCGAAGAGCCAGTTTTTGGCCAATATGAGCCATGAAATCCGGACACCCATGAATGCCATCACGGGTTTGCTCAATCTGCTTCAGACCACAGAGCTCACCCACCGCCAGCGCGATTACGCCAGCAAAGCCGAAGGTGCCACCCAAAGCCTATTGGGCTTGCTCAATGACATCCTGGACCTGAGCAAAGTCGACGCCGGCAAGATGTCGCTGGAAAACCTGCCTTTCCGGCCGGACACGGTGATGCGAGAGCTGTCGGTGGTACTTTCAGCCAACGTCAAAGCCAAGGACATCGAAGTCCTCTTCGACATCGACCCGCAACTCGAGAAAGTGGTCGTGGGTGATGCCATGCGACTGCGGCAAATCCTGATCAACCTGGGCGGCAACGGGATCAAGTTCACCGAAAAGGGGCAGGTGGTCATCGCATTGCGAAGCGTCTACGCGGATGCGCTGAAAACAAGGATTGAATTTTCGGTGCAAGACTCTGGCATTGGCATCGCACCGGAGCACCAGAAGCAGATCTTTACCGGCTTCGCGCAAGCCGAAGCTTCCACCACCCGGCGTTTTGGAGGCACCGGGCTGGGCCTGACCATTAGCAAAAGCCTGGTCGAACTCATGGGCGGCACTTTGCGTCTGGCAAGCACCCCGGGTGTGGGCAGCACGTTTAGTTTTGAGGTCGAATTCCCATTGGTGCGGGATATGCCTAACGCGCTCCTTGCCCCTGCCGACACGCAGGTTGCCGCCCAGCGCGTCCTCATCGTTGACGATAACCCGGTTGCCGCCAACTTGCTGCAAAAGATCGTGCACGCGATAGGGTGGCAGGGCGAGTGGACTGGTAGCGGCCATGAGGCACTGGAAAAGGTGCACCGCGAAATAGTGCTTCACCACGGTAAGTGCCCGTATTCGCTCATTCTCATGGACTGGCAGATGCCCCAAATGGATGGCTGGGAGACGATAAGGCGGATGTGCAACATGGCCCGTCTATGCGACGGCCCTCAGCCCTTGGTCGTCATGCTCAGCGCCAATGGAAGGCAAGGCCTTGCCCAGCGGTCCGAGGAAGAGCAGGCGCTGGTAGATGGGTTTCTGGTCAAGCCCGTGACAGCGTCCATGCTGTTGGAAGCGGTGATGGAAGCCACTTCTGGAAATCCCGGCATCCGCAAATTGTCCGCCGGACGCGCCAGCAAGCGGCAATTGGCGGGCATGCGCATCCTGGTGGTGGAGGACAATCTCATCAACCAGCAAGTCGCCGAAGAATTGCTCAGCGGGGAGGGCGCCATGGTCTCCCTAGCGGCCAACGGACAGTTAGGCGTGGACGCTGTGCGGATGGCAGCGCCCCAGTTTGATGTCGTGCTGATGGACATACAGATGCCCGTCATGGATGGCTACATGGCCACTGGGCTCATCCGCAGCGAATTGGGGTTGGTCCAGTTACCCATCATTGCGATGACCGCCAACGTCATGGCCAGCGACCGCGAAGCCTGTATGGCTGCGGGCATGAACGCGCACATCGGCAAACCATTTGACATGGCCAAACTGGTGTCCCAATTGTTGCGCAGCACCGGATTTGATGCCTCCGCAGTCAGCCAGACGACGTCCATCGAAGCCATCGCCACATTGCCGGTCCCACTGGCACCTGTTGAGGGCATGGACCTGCACGGCGCACTGGGCAGGATGTCGGGCTCACGCACGCTTTACAGCCGCACGGCCAAGGACTTTCTGAAAATTCTTTTCACCATGCATGCGAAGCTGTGTGAACAATTTGAGAGCCATGACCAGCAAAAGCTGGCCATGACCCTGCATACCCTCAAAGGCAATGCTGGAACCTTGGGGGTTACTGCATTGGCACAGGACGCCAAGCGTCTGGAGCAGTTGCGTGTGAGCGAGTTTGGCTCCGTCCCCTGTCGTCAAGCGCTGGACGGCTTATCAGCAACCATTGATCAGGCCAGATCACTGCTGGGGCAGGCCATTGCGGTACTGGGCGTTGACGCAGTCGCACCGTCTCCCTCGTTGCCTGCGCTGGAGAACGGCACAGACCCGGTACGCGCGCTTGCAGAGCTGGCGGCATTGCTGGCGCAATCGGATATGGAGGCGCTGCAAAAGTTTACGGAAATGAGTGTGCAGCTGGAGGGGCGCTCCGACGGGCTGTTCGGCAGGCTCGATGCCGCATTACAGCAGTTGGATTTTCAGGCGGCATACCAGATCTGTTTGTCTGCAAAATAGGTCGATGGCCCCCGTGAAATATGCGTGAGAAGCTATTAAATTTATAGCAGGCTATTTTGCAAGAAACACGAAATTAGTTAATCTTGTCTTCAATCCGCTGCGCCGCGTGTTTGTCCGCTTCCAGCACATCGTGCGCAGAGCGGCCTTTGCGGTAGTTGCCCCACCAGCCGTAACCCAGCACCCCTGCCGTGAGTAGCATGGCCAGGTACGGGGTGCCGTGGAAGATGCCGGGCAGATAGGGTTGAACCGCCTTGTCCGAGTCAATCATCTCGCCCGCAGTCCAGGCAATCAATGCCGCGCCAATGTAGACCACGATGGGGAAGCGATCCATGATTTTCATGATCAACGTGCTACCCACCACGATCAAGGGAATGGACAAGGCCAGACCCGTAATCAGCAGCGTCCAGTCGCCTTTGGCCACGCCGGCAATGGCCAAGGTGTTGTCCAGGCTCATCACCACATCGGCAATCAAAATGGTCTTGATCGCACCCTTTAGGTCCGAGTGGGAATGGTGCTGCCCTTCAGCCTCGTCTTCTTCGACCAGCAGTTGCACCGCAATCCAGACCAGTAACAAACCGCCAATGCACTGCAAGAACGGAATCTTCAACAGCTCCACGGCAATCACCGTCAAGCCGATACGCAAAACAATCGCACCCCCACTGCCCCACAGAATGGCTTGCTTCTGGTGCTGCGCTGGCAGGTTGCGGGCTGCCAAGGCAATCACCACGGCGTTGTCGCCTGATAGCACGATGTTGACCAACATGATCTGCGCTAGAGCTGCTAGAAATGCAGCGTTTAGAAAGTCCATTCAAAGCTCCTCATTTTGTGGTTACCTGACGGGAAAGCGGGTTCCTTCACAGGCGTAAAACATAACACAAGGATTCCTCAGTCCTCAACAAACGCCTCTTCGCGTTTGGCCTTGACCGAGGGCATCAGCACAATCACCAGCAACAGCACAGCGCCCGCCAGCAAACCGGCCGACAAGGGGCGCGTCAGGAACACGCTCCAGTCCCCCCGGGACAGCAACAGCGCACGGCGCAGATACTCCTCCATCATCGGCCCCAAGATAAATCCCAGCAGCA
>JBEEJM010000328.1:0-10510 GCA_041169205.1 Pseudomonadota bacterium
GCCTTGGGGGTACCTGCGGGCGCAAAGATGCCGTAGTACGGCATGTCTTCAAAGCCGGCAAGGCCCAGTTCGGTAAACGTGGGCACGTCGGGCAAAGTGGCCTGGCGGGCTGCGCCCAACACGGCCACCACGCGAATCTTGCCAGCCTTGTGGTTCTCGATAAAGTCTGGCACCGAGCCCATGCCAGCGGCTATCTGATTGCCCAGCATATCGGCCATCATGGGTGCGCTACCCCGGTAGGGCACAGCTTGCAGATCCAATCCGTATTTCTGACCCAACACCTTCACCAAAAACTCGGGGGTAGAAGCAGGAGCAGGCACGCCGACCGTACCCTTGCCGCCCGCCTGGGCCTTGACCCACGCCACGTAGTCCGCCACGCCTTTGGCCGGGGTGCCGCCCGACAGGGCCAGCGCATTCACAAACGTAGCAAATCCGGCCACAGGCACAAAATCTTTCGCCACATCAAAGCCGGGATTTTTGATCACCTGGGGCAAGATGGAAATGGTGTGGTCGTGCGTCAAAAACAAGGTCATGCCGTCAGGCACTGCCGCCTTGAGCGCCTGCGCCGCCAACTGGCCACCCGCGCCGGCTTTGTTCTCCACCACCACCGGCATGCCGAGCTGGTCTTTGAGCTTGTCGGCCAAGGTGCGGGCAATGGCGTCGGTGCCACCACCTGGGGGAAAGCCCACCAGCAAGCGCACCGTGCCGGTCTGGGCCTGCGCCCATCCGCAAGCCAACAACACACCCACCACTGTCGTCTGGCGCAACGCGCCCACCACGCCATAAACAAAAGACTTCATTGCAACCTCTTCAAAAAAATGGAAACAAACCTAATTGCGGGCGTACGCCAGATGGAAACTCTGCACCCCGGGAAACTGGCCCATCTCCGCGCCTAACTCTGAAATGGGAGCCATTTTTTGTCGGCTGCGGGCTACGGCCACAAAGTTCCAGGTGTAGGCGCTCTGTTCAAGGTTGATCATGATCGTGCCACCCGCAATGTCATAGCCCCGGGCATTGGCCATGCCCCGCAGGGCCGCTTCAATTGGCAAAAATCCGGGCAAAAACTTTAAGGTAATGGCGACCGCCTGACGTGAGGGCAGCCAGCCTTCCAGCTTGGACACCCAGACCATGCACACCGCGCTCAAGATGGCCAGCGAGATGGCCGCCGCATACAGGCCCACACCCACCAGAACGCCAATCACCGAAGACGACCAGAGCGATGCCGCCGTCGTCAAGCCGCTGATGTTGAAGCCCTCTTTCATGATCACACCGGCACACAAAAAGCCGATGCCCGTCAATATGCCTTGCACCACGCGCGAGAGGTCTGCATTGGTAAACACGGCGTTGTTGGTGCCGCCGTACCAAAAGTGCGCATACCCGCCAATGACCGTCAGCGCAGCCGCCGCCATACAGACCAGTCCGTAGGTGCGCATACCCGCCGCTCGACCATGGTAGGAGCGCTCGTAACCCACCATCAGGCCCAGCGCCAAAGCGCCCAGCAGATGAAGCAGGATGAAGAAGTTGGCCACCAACATGGGGCCAGACCAATAAACCGCAAAAGCGTTGGATGTCAGCATGGCAAGACGATACCATCCCTGCATGCAACCCATTGTTCTGATCACCGGCGGCTCCCGTGGCATCGGTGCTGCCACGGCCCTGGCAGCCGCGCAGGCGGGCTATGCCGTCGCCGTCAATTACCACCGCAACGCGTTGGCGGCGGACGACGTGGTGCGCCATATCCGGGCCCACGGTGGACAGGCCATCACGGTGCAAGCCGATGTCGCCGATGAGGTCCAGATTTTGGCCATGTTTGCCCAGGTCGATGCCCAGCTGGGACGCATCAGCGCGCTGGTCAACAACGCCGGCGTCGTGGATGCCGCCGCACGGGTGGATGCCCTGGACATGGCACGGTTGAAACGCATGTTTGACACCAACGTGCTGGGCAGCATGGTGTGCGCCCGCGAAGCGGTGCTGCGCATGAGCACCCGCCACGGTGGCAATGGCGGCACGATCGTCAATGTGTCGAGCGCGGCCGCCCGCATTGGCAGCCCGGGCCAGTATGTCGATTACGCTGCTAGCAAGGGTGCCATTGACACCTTCACCTTGGGGCTGGCCAAAGAAGTAGCGACCGAGGGCATACGCGTCAATGCGGTGCGCCCGGGCATTATTGATACCGACATTCACGCCTCGGGCGGCCAGCCCGACAAGGCACAACAATCCGCCCCCAACATCCCCATGCAACGCCCAGGCACTGCGATGGAGGTGGCGCAAGCCATCCTCTGGCTCATGGGCCCACAGTCCAGCTACACCACCGGCACCCTGCTGGATGTGGCGGGCGGCCGATAAAAGAAAGACGCTCCTCATGGACCTCAAACCGCTGGTAACCCTGCTGGCCATCGTTAACCCGCTGGCCATCGTGCCGTTTTTCATCCACTACACGCAGGGCTTCAATGCCGAGCAGCGCCGCAAAACGGTGCTGATTTCGTCATTCAGCAGCTTTGTGGTGATCGCGGTCAGCGCCTTGGCGGGCCTGCAGATATTGGAGTTTTTTGGCATTTCGCTGGCGAGCTTTCAGGTCGGGGGCGGCATGCTGCTGCTGACCTCGGCGCTGAACATGCTCAACGCCCAGCCTGCTGAGGCCAAGACCACCGGCCACGAGCTCGAGGACGGCGCTGAAAAAGCCGCCATGGGTGCCAGCATTGCCGTGGTGCCGCTGACCATACCGTTGCTCACCGGCCCAGCCACCATGTCCACCGTGGTAATTTACGCCGACAAGGCCAAAACGTTTTTACAACTCAGCACCTTGGTGGGCTACGGGGTGGTGATCGCCCTGGCCACCGCCCTGTGCTTCTCGCTGGCCCAACCCATTGCCCGCGTGCTGGGTAAAACCGGCATCAATGTGATGACCCGGCTCATGGGTTTGATTCTGGCGGCACTGGCGGTAGAAGTAATGTCCGACGGGTTGACCAAACTCTTTCCGGCACTGGGCCACTAGGGGTACTGCCGCACCCACTGGCCCAGCTCGGCGATGGCGGCATCGGTGGCATCGGTGAGGGCGCGCACGCCACCCAGCGCATCGGCACTGGCACTGTCGCGCTGCACCACAAAGCTGCGCTGCGCCACCAGGCGCTCGCCCCCTGGGCCGCTCTGGCTCAGGGTAGCGCGCATGCGCACCAGGCCAGCACTGTGCTCGGCCGCGTCAAACAGCTGGCTGAACTCTTCCAGCGCCACACGCAGGGTCAGCGTCGGCACGCCGGTGCCCACGCCATCGTGCTGCAGCAGCACGGCACGTTGTTGGCCCAAGGTTTCGCGCACCCGCTGGCGCACCAGTTGGGCGGGGGCCATGCTCCAGCGCGCCTGCGCATAGGGGCGCAGTTGCTGGGCGTCGCTGTAGGCCAACCGGTACAGCACGGCGGTGGTTTCTAGCGATGCAGGGGCCTCCACATCGGCCAACACCAAAGCGGGCAGGGTGGGAGCCGCGGTGGTGGCCGGCTGGACCAAGGTCAGCGCGCCGGGGCCAAAGTCGTAGACCACGGCGCGGGCGGGTGGCTGCAGCACGCTGCACGCCGTCAAGCCAATAGAAATTATGCAAATTAGGGCTCTAGCCCCCGTGAAATATGCGTGAGTAGCTATCATTTTTATAGTGTATTTGGGCTGGCGTTTGGTTCAACGACGCACTGGTGATACAAAACCCGACTCGCCCGGACCCGGTGCCACCGCGCCTTTGCCCAACAACAAAGACTGGGGCGCGTCATTGACCGTATCGGCCACGCGCCCCACTTGACGCGCTGTGCGGGCGGCATCGTCGGCGGTGCGGTTCAGGCGCGGCAACAAGGTGGCATTGAGCTGCTGGCCGGTGGCACTGAGCGCCTCGGTGCTTTGGGCAATGCGGTCCAGCGTGCCGCCGGGCTCGTTCATGCGGGTCGAGGTGCGCTTGAATTCTTGCGCCGAGGCCCGCACCGCCTCCGCGCTCAGGGCCAGTCGCTCGGACGTGGCTTGCAGGCTTTTGAGGGTGGCATCGGCCTGCGCTACGACCCGTGGCAGGCTGACGCCGTCGGCTTTGGCATCGTTGCTGAGCATCTGGTCAGCGCGCTTGGACAGCTGCGCAATGCTGGCCGCTGCCTGGCCCATGTTGTGGATGGCGGTCATCAGTGCCTTCTGGTTGTCCGTCGCCAGCAGGGCATTGGCGCGCCCGGTCGCCTGCTCCAGATGCTCCAGCGTCTGGCCGCCCTGGCTGGCAAAACGCGACATCATGCCGGGGTGCATAGGGATGCGGGCGATGTCGGTTTTGCTGGTCGCCAGCGCGGGGGACGCGGTACCCATATCGTCAAGCTGAATGAAGGCCAAGCCGGTCACGCCCTGAAAGCCCAGCGAGGCAAAGGTGGAGGTGGTGATGGGCGCGTTTTCATTCACGGCAATGCGCACCAGCACGCTGCCCACGCTTTGGGCATCCAGCTCGATGGCAGACACACGGCCCACCAGCACGCCCTTGTAGCGCACCCCTGCTTGGGGCTGCAACCCCGTCACACTTTCGCGGCTGGATATCTCGTAGACCCGCTGCGCCGAGGTGTCGCGCATCAGCCAGACCGCCATGGCCACCAGCAAGGCCGCCACCGCCAGAACAAAGGTTCCGGCGGCAATGGCGTGGGATTTATTTTCCATAAGGTTCTCTTTTTACACGCCTTGGGGGGCACCGCGCAACAACTCCAGGGCGCGCAAGCCCCGACCGCCCAGAAAAAAGTCGTGCACAAAGGGGTGCGGGAACGCCACCACCTCGACCGGCCGGGCATTGACGATGACGTGTTTTTCCGCCACCACGGCGATGCGGGTGCTGAGTTCGTAAATAGTGTCCAGGTCGTGGGTAACCATCACCACCGTCAGGTCGAGCTCCTGGTGCAGCGAGCGCAACAGGTGACAAAAAGCATCGGCCCGGTCGGGGTCCAACCCCGCGGTGGGCTCGTCGAGTAGCAGCAACGGGGGGTCCATCACCAGCGCACGCGCCAGCGCCACGCGCTTGATCATGCCGCCCGACAAGTCGGCTGGCATTTTGTGGGCCTGCGCCGGGTCCAGCCCCACCATCTGCAGCTTGACCATGGCCGCATCGCGCACCAAGGCGCGCGGCAGCCCCAGCTCGCGCAGCGGAAACGCAATGTTCTCCAGCACCGTAAACGCCGAGAACAGCGCGCCGTGCTGAAACAGCATGCCGACCCGACTGGCCGCGCCGTGGCGACCCAGCTCGGCCGCAGGATGGCCCAACACCGTGACGGTGCCTCGCGCGGGAGTTTCCAGCCCCAAAATCTGGCGCAGCAACACCGTTTTGCCGCTGCCCGAGCCGCCCACCAGCGAGAGAAACTCACCGCGCTCGATGGTCAAGTCCAGGTCCTGGTGAATGATGGCCTCCACCCCGTTGGTGCGGAACTTGGACCACAGCTTGTGGATCTCGACGACACTCATATCGACGCTTATATCGACGTTCATATGCCAATACTCTTGAACACCACCGCAAACAACGCGTCCACCAAAATCACCACGGTGATGGAGGTCACCACCGATGCCGTGGTGCCTTGGCCCAGACTCTCGGTGTTGGGCTGCACGCGCAGGCCGTAGTGGCAACCGATCAGCGCAATCAGCAGCCCAAACACGGTGGACTTGGCCATCGCCAGCCACAGGTTGGACAGCTGCACCGCCTTGGGCAAAGCCGTCACAAAGTAGGCGGGGGTGAGCCCCATGGCCAGATCGGCTGCCAGCATGCCGCCCAGCAGCGCAGCAAGGGTGGTCCAGACGGACAGCAAGGGCATTGCCACGGCCATGGCAATGGCGCGTGGCATCACCAGCCGAAAGCCTTTGGCAATGCCCATCACCCGCATGGCATCCAACTCTTCGGTGACCCGCATCACGCCAATCTGCGCCGTGATGGCCGAACCAGAGCGACCCGCAATCAGAATGGCGGCCAGCACCGGGCCCAATTCGCGGATCAGCGAGATGCCCAAAATGTTGACGATGAACGCGTCGGCCCCAAACTGGCGCAGCTGCTGCGACATCAGGTAAGCCAGCACCACGCCAATCAAAAAGCCCACCAACGCGGTGATGGGCAGCGCGGTAGCCCCAATGCGGTACAGGTGGCCCGAGATGTCACGCCACGGGCCTTTGGCGGGGTGGCGTGCCAGACGCTGCAGGTCGATGGCCAACTGGCCCACCAGGCGCACCAGGCCCAAGAAGTGCCCCGAAATGCTCATCACCCAGGCACCCAATTGCTCAAACAGCCCCCAAGGCGTTACGCGCGGGCGGGCGGGGGACGGTGAGGAAAAATGCGCGACCCGCTCCAGCATGGCCCGCTGGGCCGGGAGCAATTCGAGTGCGGTGGGCCAATGACGGCCCCAGGCGTTCCACAGCAGTTGTGCCCCGCTGTGGTCTAGGCGTTGCAGCAGTCGCAAATCCCACCCCAATACAGGCCCCAGCGCTGTCGCATGTGTCAGCGCCGTCTGAACGGCCGCCCAGTGTGCAGGTGGGGCCAGATGGGCCGCCGACCAATCGCCCAGCACCACGGCCCAGGCTGCCCCAGACCGGGTTTCAAATGCAATGCGAGACTGGGTATCCTCCACGGCAGCAGCTTCTCCAACGATGATGCTGCGCATGGTACCCCGCCTGGGCATGCCGTAACGCAAAATAAGCACCTGGAGACCCCATGAACACATCCCCTTTTTCCGTCACTTCCACCTCCGAACTCACCATGGAGTTGCGCGGGCCCACGCTGTGGCTCACCATCACCCGCGAAGAGCGGCGCAACGCCATGAGCCACAGCGTGCTGGCGGGCATGGGGCAAGCCATTGCAGCCGCCCAGAGCCAGCGCGACATTCGTGCCATCGTCATTACCGGTGCGGGCAGCAAGGCGTTTTGCGCCGGGGCCGATCTGCAATCCGCCAACGCATTCACCACCGACTACTCAGAACCGCACGGCCACCTCGCGCAACTGCTGCGCGTGGCCAAGGCCAGCACCATTCCGCTGATTGCGCGCGTGAACGGTGCCTGCATGGCCGGCGGCATGGGACTGATGAGCATGTGCGACATGGCGGTGAGTGCCAGCCACGCCGTCTTCGGCCTGCCCGAGGTCAAGGTGGGCGTGTTCCCGGCACAGGTGCTCAGCGTGTTGCAGCACCTGATTCCACGGCGCAAGCTGGCCGAGATGTGCATCACCGGCGAGCCCATTACCGCGGCCCAGGCGCTGGAGTACCACCTGGTGAACTATGTGAGCGATGAGGGCAGCGACCTAGACGCCAAACTGCAATGGCTGCTGGACCGCCTGCTGGACAAATCGCCTGCGGCCATTCGCCGTGGCCTGTACACCCTGAAAAAGGCCGAGGCCATGCCGTTTGAAGAATCCATGGCATTTACGGAGAGCCAGATTGCCCTGTTCACCCTGACCGAGGACGCCAAAGAGGGGCAAAAAGCCTTCCAAGAAAAACGCAAACCCGTATGGACTGGCAAATAATCAGCCTTCACTAGAAAAATATGAACGACACCACTTTTGACTACATCATCGTTGGCGCAGGCACCGCAGGCTGCCTGCTGGCCAACCGACTCTCTTCCGACGCCACCAAGCGGGTACTGCTGATTGAAGCCGGCCGCAAGGACGACTACCACTGGATTCACATTCCGGTGGGCTACCTGTACTGCATTGGCAACCCGCGCACCGACTGGCTCTACAACACCGAGGCCGACCCGGGTCTGAACGGCCGCAGCCTCAAGTACCCACGCGGCAAAACACTGGGCGGCAGCAGCAGCATCAACGGCATGATCTATATGCGTGGCCAGGCCCGCGACTACGACCAGTGGGCCCAACTGGCGGGCGACGCCAATTGGACCTGGGACAACAGCCTGCCCTACTTCAAACTGCATGAAGACCACTACAAAGGTGCCAACGCCATGCATGGTGCCAAGGGCACCGCCCCCACGCTGATGCAAGACAGCGGAACGCCCTACCGCACCATCCTGCGCCACCACAATGCCGGTGGCGAATGGCGGGTAGAAAAACAGCGCCTGCACTGGGATGTGCTTGACGCCTTCGCCCAAGCGGCAACCCAAGCCGGCATCCCCGCCACCGATGACTTCAACCGTGGCACCAACGAGGGCGTGGGCTACTTTGAAGTGAACCAAAAAGAAGGCTGGCGCTGGAACACGGCCAAGGCGTTCTTGCGCCCCAAATGCTATGGCCGACCCAACTTTGAACTCTGGACCAGCGCCCAGGCAAGCAAGCTGATCGTGGAGCGCACCACGGGTGACGCAGCCACACCGTTGCGCTGCACCGGCGTGCAGGTGTGGGACGGGCACGAGATGGTGACCGCCACCGCGCGGGCCGAAGTACTGCTGTGCGCCGGTGCCATTGGCTCACCCCAGCTGTTGCAACTCTCCGGCCTGGGCCCCACAGAATTGCTGCAAAGCCGTGGCGTGCCCGTGGTGCAAGACCTCCCTGGCGTGGGCGCTAACTTGCAAGACCATTTGCAGATTCGTTCGGTCTACAAGGTGCGTAACGTGCCCACCCTGAACACCCAGGCCAGCTCGCTGTTGGGCAAGGCCAAAATCGCGCTGGAATATGCCTTCAAACGCACCGGCCCCATGAGCATGGCGCCCAGCCAGCTGGGGGCCTTTACCCGCAGCGACCCAAGCCAGCCCCACCCCAACCTGGAGTACCACGTGCAGCCGCTCAGTCTGGAAGCCTTTGGCCAGCCGCTACACCACTTCAACGCGTTTACCGCCAGCGTGTGCAACCTCAACCCCACCAGCCGGGGCACGGTGCACATCAAGACGGCAGACTTCAACGACGCACCCGCCATTGCGCCCAACTACCTCAGCACCGACGCAGACCGTAAAATTGCGGCCGAGTCGTTGCGGCTGACCCGCAACATCGTGGCCCAACCCGCGTTGCAGAAGTACCAGCCCGAGGAATACAAACCCGGCGTTCAGTTTCAATCGGATGCTGACTTGGAACGCCTGGCCGGAGAGATTGCCACCACCATCTTTCACCCTGTGGGCACCACCAAAATGGGCCGCGTGGACGGGCCCGATGCCGACCCCATGGCCGTGGTCGATGCGCGCCTCAAAGTGCGCGGCGTGGCGGGCCTGCGCATCGTGGACGCAGGCGTGATGCCCCTGATCACCAGCGGCAACACCAACTCACCCACATTGATGATTGCGGAGAAGGCCGCGCAGTGGATTGCCGAAGACGGCGCGCTGGGCACGATAAAGGGTTAATCCTGATACCACCACGCAGTCGCACACGGTACAGTCCGTCCACTTTCAGCCAAAGCAACTGCGAGGCAACCTAAGGCGCACAGCCTGGTGAGAGAAGGCGCCGAGGAGATTACGCGTAAGCGACGAACAACAACAGATAACACTGCACCTAGAGATGCAGTTTCAGAAAGCACCGGTAACCCCGGTGCTTTTTTATGTCTGATTCTCGAATGCGACAATCCCTGCATGGAAATGTTTGTTGTCTCGCTGGCCTCGCTGCTGGCCGGTTTTGTGGATTCAATCGTGGGCGGCGGCGGCCTGATTCTGGTACCTGCGCTGTTTGCGGTGTTTCCCACGGCACACCCAGCCACCCTTTTCGGCACGAACAAAGGCGCATCCGTGTGGGGCACCGGCATGGCCACGGTGCAGTACAGCCGCCGCGTAAATATGCCTTGGCACGCGCTCGGACCCGCAGCGGTTTCGGGCTTTGCAGCATCGTTTGCAGGCGCGTGGTTGGTCACGGTGATATCACCGGAGTTCTTGCGCAAGGTCTTGCCGGGCGTACTCTTGCTGGTGTTGATCTACACACTGGCCAAAAAGGAGCTGGGCCGCCACCACACGCCGCGTTTTACGGGCCTGGCGGAGACACTGATTGCCAGTGGCATTGGCGCGGTGATTGGGTTTTACGATGGATTTTTTGGCCCTGGAACCGGCAGTTTTTTTGTGTTTTTGCTGGTGCGTTTACTGGGCTACGATTTCTTGCACGCCTCTGCCGGAGCCAAGCTGCTCAACACCGCCACCAACCTGGCCGCGTTAATTTTGTTCACACTCAAAGGCCATGTGTGGTGGCACTTTGCCATTGTGATGGCGGTGGCGAATGTGGTGGGAAGTTTGGCAGGCACCCACATGGCACTCAAGCACGGCACCGGCTTTGTTCGGGGGGTGTTTATTGCGGTGGTGTCCGCGCTCATTCTGAAGACCGGCTACGACGCGTTCATTCGCTAAGCGTGGGGTCGGGGTTTTCCCGCCGGGCCGCCCCAAGGGAAAATGCACCCCCTCGGGGGGCAGAGAACTACACGAAGTGAGTGAACGTGGGGGCTCATCAGCTACTTCCAGATGTTGTAAGGAGTCTGCATCCAGGCCCCGACAACAACGAGCCACACCAGCGTCACGGGGATGAATATCTTCCAGCCCAGCCGCATGATCTGGTCGTAGCGGAAACGCGGGAAGCTCGCACGCACCCACAGGAACATGGTCACCATCACGAAGGTCTTGAGGCCAA
>JBEEJM010000329.1:0-3266 GCA_041169205.1 Pseudomonadota bacterium
GTCTGCGGACTAGTTTAGGCCATGGGGCCGCCGCCTAGAAGGTAGAATCTTGGATGTCAGGAGAGAGTTTTCCCCGAAAAAGTCGGAGAAAGCCGCCGAAGGCGCAGGACAGCTGATTGCAGCGGTCTGAACGCTCAGGCAAAAGGACTGACACGCGTTTTGGAGTGCTTGCACTTGAAGACGACACCCCACTGGAGAGAGGTTGCACTGCGGTCACCGTAGCCTGCAACCCACCGAAGGAGCAACCCGCAGTCTGCGCACGGTCCCGTGCACGCAGGCCCGGCGAATCTCTCAGGTAAAGCGGACAGCGGGGGCAGCACCGGGTGCGCGCAGCAATGCGTGCGCCTCGGGTTTTGACTTGCCCCTCTCTGGATTACGCCATGTCCGCATCCGCCGAAACACTTTTGACTACGCCGCTGAAAACCACGCCGCTGAATGCTTTGCACATCGAACTCGGCGCACGCATGGTGCCGTTTGCCGGCTACTCCATGCCGGTGCAATATCCGGCAGGTTTGATGGCCGAGCACCACCACACGCGCACCGCTGCCGGCCTGTTTGACGTGTCCCACATGGGCCAGTTGCGCCTGGTGGGCCCCGATGCCGCCGCCGCGTTCGAGAGCCTGATGCCAGTCGACGTGATCGACCTGGCGGTAGGCAAACAGCGTTACGGCCTGCTGCTCACGGAAGAAGGCACCATCATTGACGACCTAATGTTCTTCAATAAGGGCAATAACGAAATCTTCGCCATCGTGAACGGGGCTTGCAAGGTAGGTGACATCGCCCACATTCAGGCCCACATTGGCGACCGCTGCAAGGTGATCCCCATGCCCGACTACGCACTGCTGGCGCTGCAAGGCCCGCAGGCCGTGACAGCCCTGTCGCGCCTGGCACCGGGCGTGGAAAAGCTGGTGTTCATGACCGGTGGCCATTTCACGGTGAACACGGGTTCGCAAAAAATTGACGTGTTCCTCACCCGCAGCGGCTATACCGGCGAAGACGGTTTCGAAATCTCGGTGCACAACGACCACGCCGACGCCCTCGCCCGCGCCTTGCTGGCGCAGCCTGAGGTGAAACCGATTGGCCTGGGCGCGCGCAATTCCCTGCGCCTGGAGGCTGGGCTGTGCCTGTATGGCAACGACATCGACACCACCACCACGCCGGTAGAAGCCAACCTGCTGTGGGCCATGCAAAAGGTGCGACGCGCCGGTGGCGCACGTGAAGGCGGGTTCCCTGGCGCTACAAAAATAATAGCTGCTCTCGCACAATCCACGGGGGCTACGGGCCTAAATGACTCGAAATCAGGCATTCGTAAGCGGGTAGGACTCATCGCCCTGGAGCGCATCCCCGTGCGTGACCACACCGAGCTGCAAGACGGCGCAGGCAACCACATTGGCGAAGTCACCAGCGGCCTGCTCGGCCCCACCATCGACAAGCCGGTGGCCATGGGCTATGTAGACGCAGCATTCAGCGCACTGGGCACCCAGGTCGTGGCCATCGTGCGCGGCAAGCCGGTGCCCATGGTGGTTGCCGCGATGCCGTTTGTGCCCACCAACTATTTCCGCGGTGTGTAATACCCCCACGCTCCACCGCTACGCGGGTCGCTGCCCCCCGAGGGGGCGTAAGTCGCCTTGGGGCGGCCCGGCGTCGACTTTTTCTCTTCCATTTTTCATTTCATAGGAGTTCTTCATGTCTATTAAGTACACCCCCGACCACGAATGGCTCAGCATTGACGGCGACGTTGCCACCGTGGGCATCACCCACCACGCGCAAGACGCGCTGGGCGATGTCGTGTTTGTCGAGCTGCCCGACGTCGGTGCCGCTATCGCCGCCAAGGCGGTCGCTGGTGTGGTGGAGTCAGTCAAAGCGGCTGCCGACGTGTACATGCCCGTGACTGGCACCATCACCGAAGTCAACGAAGCGCTGCGCGATGACCCATCACTGGCCAACACCGACCCACTGGGCGCAGGCTGGTTCTTCAAGGTCAAGCTCTCTGTGCCTGCCGAACTGGACGCGTTGATGGACGAAACCAGCTACACCGCCTTCTCCGCCACTGCATAACACCTGAACCCTGCCTGCCATGCCAACGACCTCTGCACCCACTCTCGCCCAACTCGAAAACGCCAGCGAATTCCACGCACGCCACATTGGCATCTCGGCCGCTGACGAAGCGCTGATGCTGCAAGCCATTGGCGAGAAATCGCGTAAAGATCTGATCGCCAGTATCGTGCCGCGCTCGATTGCGCGCAGCAGCGCCATGGACATTCCAGCGGCAATTACCGAGGCAGCAGCATTGGCCGAGCTCAAGGTCTGTGCCGATAAAAACAAAGTGTTTAAAAGCTTTATTGGCCAGGGCTACTACGGCACGCACACACCCGGCGTCATCCTGCGCAACATTCTGGAAAACCCGGCCTGGTACACCGCCTACACGCCTTACCAGGCCGAGATTTCGCAAGGCCGCATGGAAGCACTGGTGAACTTCCAGACCATGGTCTGCGACCTCACCGGCATGCCCATGGCCAATGCCTCCATGCTGGACGAAGCCACGGCAGCTGCCGAAGCCATGACTTTGGCCAAGCGCAGCGTCAAAAGCAAAAGCAATGTGTTCGTGGTGGCGGGCGACTGCCATCCCCAGACCATTGAGGTCGTCCAGACCCGTGCCGCACCGCTGGGCATTGAAGTCAAAGTTGCCAACTCAGCAGCCGAGTGGGAAGCACTGGTTGCCGGTGACTATTTTGCGGTGCTGGCGCAATACCCCGCGACCAGCGGACGCATTGACGATCTGCCCAGCGAAGTGGCCAAGGTGCACGCCAAACAGGCTGCCTTTATCGTGGCCGCCGACCTGCTGGCGCTGACCTTGCTGACGCCCCCCGGCGAATGGGGAGGCGCACAGGGCGCATCGGGGAATGCCGACATCGTGGTCGGCACCACCCAGCGCTTTGGCATGCCGATGTGCAACGGCGGCCCGCACGCCGCTTATATGGCCTGCCGCGACGAATACAAGCGCTCCATGCCCGGCCGCCTGGTCGGCGTGAGTGTGGACACGCATGGCAACCCGGCTTACCGCCTTGCGCTGCAAACCCGCGAACAACACATTCGCCGCGAAAAAGCCACCTCCAACATCTGCACTGCACAGGTGTTGCCTGCGGTGGTGGCCAGCATGTATGCCGTGTACCACGGCCCGCAAGGACTCACGCGCATTGCGCAACGTGTAGCCACCTACACCGCGATTTTGGTGAAGGGTTTGCAGGCTCTGGGCCACACACCCA
>JBEEJM010000330.1:0-23129 GCA_041169205.1 Pseudomonadota bacterium
TCGCGCGTGCGGGTGCGTGCCAGCACCGCACCCACAATTTCTTCCATCGCCTCCCAGCTACGCCGAATGTCCTGCGAGGCGTTCGTCAGTTGCACCAGTTGCAGCGTGTTCTCGGTGACGCGGGAGAGGTAAGTGGCCTCGCTGACGATGCTGTCGAGCAGGCGCTGCTGGTCTGCGCCGCTGAGCTTGTCGCTCTGTGTTTGTAACGATGTCGCGGCGCCCACCAGCGCTGCCAGCGGGGTGCGCAAGTCGTGTGAAATGGCTGCCAGAAACGTGCCCTGCACCTGCTGGCGTTGGGTCTCGGCCTGGGCATCGACCACCGCCGCCGTCATTTGCAGGCGCAGCAGGGTTTGTGCAATCAGGGCGCACAGGGCTTGGGCATGTTCGCGTCCGGCATCGTCGGCAGCAGTCACGCTGTGAATGCACACCGCACCTTGCATCTGCCCCTTCGTTCCCAACGGCAGGTACCAGGCATTCAGACCGGGCCAGCGGCCTGTGCCGGGGCCCAACACCGCCACTTCGCGCATGCAGCTTTGCAGCCCGTCGCGCACTTGCGTAGCGCCGTCTGCGGGTAGATCGAGGTTATCGTCGTCCGGGTGTGTGGTCAGACGCAGCGCCAGTACCAAGGGACCCTTGAATGCCGCTTGCAGCGCGCGTTGCCCCAGCGCGGCGACCTCGGCGCGGCTGGTCGTGAGCGTCAGTGCACTGGCCAATTCCTGCAACTGGCGGGCGCGGTAGGCATTGAGCTGCGCCAGCGCCGTTTCCTTGCGCAGATGGTTCGCCAGGTGGTGGATGACTAGCGCCACCACCAGCATGGTGAACAGGGCAATCAGGTGCTCCTGGTTGTCCACCGCAAACGTCCAGCGCGGGGGCACAAAGAAAAAGTTAAAAGCCGTAACCGAGCCCAGCGCGCAGACGACCGATGGCACGAAGGGCAGCCGGTACGACGCGATGACCACTGTCAACACATAGAGCATGGCCTGGCTGGTGAGCGAGACGTGGTGGTCTAGCACAAAGCCGCCAGCGGTAGCGAGTGCCAGCAGGGCGACAACGCCCGCCCACGCCCGCATAGAGGGGCTAGGGTGAAGGGGTGATACAAGAGCTTTCATGGTGCTGCCAGCGTACCACCCGTCGCATCAGGAAGTTGTTAGGAAATGGGTCGCGCCGTGCGCGTTTGCGTCCACTGCGCGGTCCAGCGCGCCAGGGCTTCGCCCGGTGTGTCGTTGTCGACAACGGACAGGCCCAGCACCTGTGCCGCCCGGCCCAAGGCCTGGAACGCTTGCGCTGGCGTGGACGTATCAATTGCGGCCGCCCCGTTTTGCTTGGACAACTTCTCGCCATTGGCACCCAACACCAAAGGGGCGTGCAGGTATTGCGGTGTCGGCAACTGCAGGGCGCGTTGCAGCAAGATTTGCCGGGCGGTGTTGTCGGTGAGGTCTTCGCCACGCACGATGTGGGTGATGCCCAGGGCCGCGTCGTCCACCACTACGGCCAGTTGGTAGGCAAATAAGCCATCGGCGCGCTGCAGCACGAAGTCGCCCACTTCCACCGCCACGTTTTGCTGTTGTGGGCCCAGACGACGGTCGGCCCAATGCACCACGTCGTCGCAGGTCGCTATTGTTTTTGTAGCTGTTTGCGCATATTCCACGGGGGCTAGAGGGCTATTTGACTCAAAATTTCTAGTGTAGAAGCGCCAGACACGGCCCACTTTGCCGTGTAGCCCGCTGCGGCAGGTGCCGGGGTAAATGAGCTCGCCGTTGCGGGGTTTTGCGGTGCCACGCGCCAACAGCGCCGCTTCAATGTCTTTGCGTGAACAGGCGCAGGGGTAGGCCAGTCTGGCGCGCTTCAATTGTTCCAGCGCCCGCTGGTACAGCGCCGTGCGCTGGCTTTGCCAAACAGATGCTTCGTCGGGAATGAGGCCGCAGGCGGCGAGCTGTTGCAGGATGTGTTGGTCAACTCCAGGAATGCAACGCGGTGTGTCGACATCTTCAATGCGCACCAGCCACTGGCCGCCATGCGCATGGGAGTCGAGCCAACTGGCCAGGGCCGCAACGAGCGAGCCCGCATGCAGCGGGCCCGTGGGGGAGGGGGCGAACCTGCCTCTGTATGCAGGGGTCAAATCAGCAGATTTTTAACGCGAGTTCCAAGCCAGAAACAAACGCGTCTTCCACGCGGTGGCCCAGGCACCAGTCGCCGCACACACCCAGTCCGGCTTTGGCATCCCACAGGTGGCTTTGGCCCAGGGGCTTTTCGGTTTTGGCGTACATCCAGCGGTGGGTGTCGGCGTGGGTGGGCGTGGCGCGGATGCCGGTGACTTCGGCAAACGCTTTGATCAGCTTGGCCTGTACCCGCTCAGCGTCGTCTTGCAAATGCTCTTGCGACCAGGCGGCGCTGGCCTGCACGGTCCAGCGCTCCACCGTGCCACGGCCGGGCTTGCTGGATTCGCGGGCCAACCAGGCAATGCGGTGGTGCGTGCTGCGGGCCGCGCTCCACTGGGGCCCCAGGGTGGTGAGGCCAGGCTGCACGGCCTGGGGGAAGGCCAGCATCAGCGTCCAGCAGGGGGCTACGGTGACTTTGGAAGTCTTCTTGACCAGGTCTTTGCCTTTGGTGGTGGTCTGCAGCAGCGCTTGCGCTTGCGCGTGGGGGATGGCCAGCACCACGGCGTCAAAGCCGCCAAACACCTGGGCGCTGTCACCCACGCCTTCGGTGCGCAGCTGCCATAGTTTTTTGTTCATGGTGTCCTGCTCGATGGCAGTCACTTTGGTTTGCAGCGCCACATGGCCCGCATCGGTCAGCGGTTTGGCCCACTGGCGTGCCAAGGCATTCATGCCAGGCTTGGGCACCCAGTGGGCGTCGCGTGCGGGCAGGCCCGCAGCGGCAACGCGCCCGTGCGAGTCGAGCACGCGCACGGTGTTGGCGCTCCAGGGGCGGCACACGCCGGGCGAGGTTTGCAGCGCCAACGCAAAGCGCGGGTCGCGCACGGTGAAGTACTGCGCACCGTGGTCAAAGGTTCCAAACGGGCTGCTGCGGGTGGACATGCGCCCGCCAATGCCGGCACTTTTTTCAAACACGGTCACACGGTGGCCTGCTTGCACCAAGGTGCGCGCGCAGGTGATGGCTGCCATACCGGCACCCACAATGGCGATGTGTTTGGAAGTGGTCATGCGTGTCGTCTCCTGTTGTGGGTTATGTGTCTACTTTATACCTGCTTGAGGCCACCGAAACTCAAATACTGCGATGCTGTTCCAGCAAGGCCGCGCGCGTGGTGGCACTTTCCAGTTGGGCCAGCCACCATTGCAGTGCGCGCCCTTGGGTGGACGCCTTGCCACCGCGCCAGGCGTAGCTGATGGAGACTTGGCGCAAGCCTCGCTCGGTTTTTTTGACAACCAAGCGCCCAGCGTCAATGTAGTGACCCACCATACACAGTGGCAGGCCACCGCCGCCCAAGCCGCGCAGCTGCGCATCAATCTTGGCCTGCATGGTGGCCACCGTAAACACGTCCTGCCCACCCAGCAGACCAAAGGTCACGCCGCCGCCACGTTGGACGGAATCGGCCACCGCCACCGCGCGGTGCTTCTGGATGGTGTCGTCGCTCAGGGGCTCGGGCGCGTTGGCCAGCGGGTGGTGCGGTGCCACGGCGTAGACAAAGACGGACGTGCCCAGCGGTTTGGCGTGAATGCCGGTTGCGTGCGCTGCATCGGGCGGTACGCCGAGCGCCAGATCGGCCTGGCCGGAGGTGAGCGCCTCCAGCGTGCCCGACAGCGTCTCATTGCGCAGGCGGATGCGGGTTGGCGGCGACAGGCTAAAAAAACTTTCACACAACTCCATCACCGTGGCTCTGGAGATGATGGTGTCCACGGCGATGGTGAGCTGCGACTCCCAGCCAGTGGCAACCCGCTTGACGCGGTTGGCCACGGCGTCGATCTCGGTCAGCAGACGCCCGCCTTCGCGTAGCAGCTCTTTGCCCGCCTCGGTGAGTTTGGCTTGGCGCGAGCTGCGGTCGTACAGCAGCACATCGAGTGCATCCTCGATCTGGCGCACACGGTAGGTCAGCGCGCTGGGTACCATACCCATAGCGCGTGCGGCGGCTGCAAAGCTACCGGCGGCAGAAATGCTTTGCAGCATGGCCAGGGCATCAGGGGTCAGCACATCGCGCGGCGTTTGCATGAAAGTCCTTTGTAAATTGAAATTATTTGAATGATGCCATCAATGGCCAGTGCCTGCACAATAGCGGCCGGTGGCCTAAAGTACAGCCTATCCACTAGGAGTTCTGACTATGTTGACCTTGCGTAAATCCAAAGACCGCGGCTATGCCGACCACGGCTGGCTCAAGTCGTTTCACAGCTTTTCATTTGCGGGTTACTACGATCCCAAGCACATGGGCTGGGGCAACCTGCGCGTGATCAACGAAGACCGCATTGCCCCTGGCACGGGCTTTGGCACGCACGGCCACCGCGACATGGAAATCATCAGCTACGTGATGTCGGGCAACCTGGCGCACAAAGACAATATGGGCAACGTCAAAGGCATCCCCCCGGGCGATGTGCAGCGCATGAGCGCGGGTACTGGCGTGCAGCACAGTGAGTTCAACCACGCAGAGGGTGAGACCACCCACTTTTTTCAAATCTGGATCGAACCCAATGTGACGGGCATTGCGCCCAGCTACGAACAAAAGAGTTTTGAGGCGTCCGAGAAGCAGGGCGCGTTGCGTCTGGTCGCCTCCAGTGACGGTGCCGAGGGCTCGGTTACCGTTCACGCCGATGCCCGCATGTATTGCGGGCTGTTCCAAGGCGAGCAGACCGCGCAGCTGGCGTTGGCCCCGAATCGAAAGGGCTATGTGCACTTGGTGCGTGGCGAACTCGATGTCAACGGCACGCGGCTCACGGCTGGTGATGCGGCGCTCTTGCAAGACGTAAGCTCGGTTCATTTTGACCATGGTCACGACGCTGAAGTTTTAGTGTTTGACCTGCACGCCTGAGTTCACGATTCGATTCTCATTTTTTCACGACCTTTCCAACTTCTTCAACCCCTTCAATAGGACTCACCATGATTGAAAAACTCCAAAACCCGCTGACCCTGGCCGCTCGCATTTTGATGGCCCTGCTGTTCCTGATTGCCGGTGTCGGCAAGATCGCCGGGTTTGCCGGTACGGTGGGATATATCGCATCCACCGGTTTGCCGCTTCCGGAGCTTGGCGCAGTGATTGCAATCGTGGTGGAAGTCGGTGGTGGCTTGGCTCTGATTGCCGGTTTTCAGACCCGCCTGGTCGCGCTGGCCATGGCCGTGTTCACGGTGGCATCTGCCCTGATTTTTCACAATTTCTGGGCCCTGCCCGCCGACCAGGTGATGGTCAACCAAATCATGTTTTTGAAGAACCTGTCTATCACCGGTGGCCTGCTGATGTTCACGGCATTTGGTGCGGGTGCTATCAGTCTGGACGCCAAGCGCGGCCACTGAATATGCCGAATGTTGTTGTCGTATTTCACTCCGGCTATGGCCATACCCAGCGCCTGGCGCAATCGGTGGCCCAAGGTGCGGGTGCCTCGCTGATTGCCATTGACGCCGATGGCAATGTGCCTGCGTCTGCCTGGGAGGCACTGGCCGCAGCAGATGCCATTATTTTTGGCTCGCCCACCTACATGGGCAGCGTAAGTTGGCAGTTCAAGAAGTTTGCCGACGCCAGCAGCAAGCCCTGGTACACCCAAGCCTGGAAAGACAAGATTTTTGGCGGCTTCACGGCCAGCGCCAATATGAATGGCGACAAGCTCTCGACGCTGCATTACCTGATGACGCTGGCCATGCAGCACGGCGGCGTGTGGGCGGGCACCGGCTTGCACCACAACACACTCAAAGCGTCGCAGCGCAGCGACATCAACTACCTGGCGTCCAGCGCCGGCCCCATGGCGCAAACGCCCGGCGACGCCAGTGCCGACGGCATGAACGCGGGGGACCTGGAAACGGGGCGTTTGTTTGGCGAGCGCATTGCGGCGCTGGCGGGCGGGTTCAAGGGTTAGTCGCTCCGGGTTTGCTGTGGACCCAAGTAGGCTACATTCGGCGCATGAACGCTGCAAAATCCCCCATCACAAAAGCGCATTCCACGGCTATGGTGGTGGACGACGACGCGTTTAGTCTGGCAGTCGCCCAACGGGCGTTGCGGAACCTGGGCTTCACCGAATGCTGTTTGGCTACGGACGGACAAGAGGGCTTGCGCATTCTTGCAGGGCTGGATCGCGCACCGGACTTGATTCTGTGTGACATCTTCATGCCCAACAAAGACGGTTTTGAGTTTTTGACTGAACTGGCGAAACGACGCTACGCCGGCAAGGTCGTTCTGATCAGCGGTGGCGACAGCTTCATGCTGGAAGTTGCAGAGCAGTTGGCAACGGCTGACGGGCTGCAAGTGTCGGCCAAAATCACCAAGCCGTTGGACCAGCACCAATTGGCCGAAGCCCTCGGCTTGAGCTGATACGCCTAAGCACTACGTACAACGCCGCAATGGCTTGTCGGGCGATGCATCACCGCAAGCCCCTTTTTTTCTTTTTCGCGCCAGTTCACCACCCCAAGTGATCGATCTCGCTCGCGGAGCTTTACTGCGCGCTGATTCGATCCATGGGTGTTTGACGTAAATCGCATAGAATTCGCCTAATTCATGTAAATATGTCAATAATGCTAAATATGTCAAATACGCGATTTAAAGAGTTTGCGGTTTGATGGCGGCGATTTTTATTGCAGTTTGTGATGAAGATGGGGGGTGCCGTTTGTCGCGCGTGCTCGGAAATAAATCTGAATAAGAGTAAAAATCATGAAAACATTTAAATTGGCTATTCCGTTGCTTACGGCAATAGCGTGCGCACCTGGTCTGGCTTCAGCGTCTGTGCTGTTGGGAACTGAGTTACTAAACCTTTCGATCTACGCCAACACCTATGTGTCTACTGGTGCCAATGCCATTGTGTACGGCAATGTATTGGGCGGTACCTACGGAACTAGCGGTGCAGGTTCATCGATCCTCGGCAATTTCCAATCCGGTGATGTGGGAACCCTGGGTGCCAACGGCACTGTTCAGGGCAATTTCCAATCGATTGAGGCTGGCAATATTGGTGCCGGTGCAACGGTCAAGGGCAATTTTCAAGCCGGTGGCGTTGGCACTACGGGCGCCGACGCCACGGTGAAAGGCAATTTTGAGTCGGGTCTGGCGGGCACGACGGGCGCAGGCGCCAGAATCGATGGCAACTTCAATACGGGCACCTTTCCTACGCTGGGCGCAGGTTCCACTGTCGGAGGTTCCATCGGAGCTACCAATGTCTCTGACATGAATGCGATGAAGACGGCGATGACCAGCAGTCTGGCCGCCACCAAAGTCGAACTCGATGCCGAAAAATCCACCCTCTCCGCCATGGGCACAGGCACCGGTCTGGAGGCGACGATGACCACCAACCAAACCTTTTTGGCAGGTGTTTACAGTGCAGCAAGTTGGTCCACCACGGCCGGAACCACTCTGACTCTTGATGGTCAGAACATGGCAAACCAGACTTGGGTCTTCAACATCGTCGATATCCTGGCCACTGGTGCCAACAGCCATATTGAATTGATCAATGCTGGAACCAATGCCCAGGTATTCTGGAATACGGGCGGCTATGCCAGCCTCGGTGCCGACTCTACTTTTCTGGGCTTCGTGTTGGCGAAGACATACATCAGCGTGGGTGCCAATGCGGTGCTGAGTAACTTGGAAGGCGCTTCTTGCGGCGGCCTGTTCTCCTCCACCTCGTATGTTTCTATCGGTGCGGGTGCCCAAGTGGGCTCCGGCGGTTGTTCCGCTACTCCCAGCATTCCAACAGCCGTGCCAGAACCGGAATCCTATGCCTTGATGCTGGCGGGTTTGAGCGTGATTGTTGGCTTCACTCGCCGCCGTGCAAAGAAATCTGCCTGATTGAGCGACGTTGGCACCCGGTCCCTGTGTGTCAACGTCTTTCACGATGCTTGATGCGCTAGATGCAGATGCGCACGAGGGCAACTTCCAACCATTCCATCAGCGTGTGATTCCCTGGTTGTGAGCTCTGCGGGCCTAGAATCAGCCCGAATGAATGCCAATTCTCTTATTCGCAAGACAGGCGTTACTGTTGAAAAGTCCTTTTTCACGACGCGTGAGGCGGGCGTTCTACTGGGTGTGTCGGTCGGTACCGTGCAACTGTTGGTGGATAGTGGCCTGCTGCAAGCATGGAAAACAGCGGGCGGGCATCGGCGCATTTTGCGGGACTCGGTGGACCGCTTACTGCAAAAAAAGCCTCCCTCTGAATTCCTGATAGTCAGCTCGGTAGATCCCGTTGCGTCGCGCCCTCTGCGGATTGTGGTGGTGGACGATGACGAGCACATGCTGGCACTCTACAAAATCCATATGGGACGCTGGCCCATGGTGCCTGAAATCACCATCATCAACAATGCGGTCACCGCGCTCTTGCACATTGGCCGTCAATGCCCGGATTTGGTGGTCACGGATTTGCATATGCCGGGCATGGACGGTTTCAATATGCTGAGCGTGCTGGGCAGTGCGCCTGAAATGGCAAACACCCGCATTGTGGTGGTAAGTGCGCTGGAGTCCGCTGAAATCCAGCTACGCGGCGGCGTTCCGCCAGGTATCGAGCTGTTGCCCAAACCGGTGCCCTTTGACCGACTGTTGGCCATTGCCACCGACATCTTTCAGCATGGCTGTTTTCAGCGTCCACTCACTGGGAACGGACCTTGATCTTTTCTTGGTGAAACATGAAGAAACAAAAAGTCACCAAGGTGGCTAAGGCACTGCCTGAGCCGAAAGCCCAGGAAACGCCCGGCGAGCGCAGAAAGGCCGAAGCAGGGCTGTTCAGCAACATTGCCTTGCAAAGCGCCATTTTCAACAGCGCCAACTTTTCCAGCATTGCAACCGATGCCCAGGGCGTGATTCAGATTTTCAACGTCGGTGCAGAGCGTATGTTGGGCTATGCCGCAGCCGACGTAATGAACAAGATGACGCCAGCCGATATTTCCGACCCCAAGGAAGTGATTGCACGGGCCAAGGCCTTGAGCGCGGAACTGGACACCCCCATTACGCCGGGCTTTGAGGCATTGGTCTTCAAAGCCTCGCGTGGCATTGAAGACATCTATGAACTGACCTACATCCGCAAGGACGGCAGTCGCTTCTCGGCGGTGGTGTCGGTCACCGCCTTGCGTGATGCCCAGGACGGCATCATCGGCTACCTGCTGATCGGCACCGACAACACCGCTCGCAAGCTGATTGAAGAAGAGAAGATGAAGCTCGACCAGCGTTTGCGCGATCAGCAGTTCTATACCCGTTCACTCATCGAATCCAATATCGATGCCATCATGACCACCGATCCGGCGGGCATCATCACCGACGTCAACAAGCAGATGGAAGCGCTTACTGAATGTACGCGTGATGAATTGATTGGAGCCCCGCTGAAAAAATATTTCAGCGACCCAGACCTCGTTGTAGCGGTGATGAATTCGGTGCTCAACGGCAAGAAGATCACCAACTACGATCTGACCGTGCGTGCGCGCAGTGGCAAGGAAACCGCCATCGCCTACAGCGCTACCACCTTCCATGACCGCGACCGTTTGCTGCAGGGCGTGTTTGCAGCTGCACGGGACGTGACTGAGAGCAAACGGCTGGACATGGTGCTGACGGAAAAAAACATTGAGCTGGAAAGTGCCCGGATGGCTGCCGACAAGGCCAACCAGGCCAAGTCTGACTTTCTGTCCAGCATGAGCCACGAAATTCGCTCGCCTTTGAATGCCATTCTGGGGCTGGCTTACTTGCTGGAGCAGGCCAAGTTAGATCTGGATTCCAACAATATGGTGCGCAAGATTCGGGCATCCGGACGCATGCTACTGAGCTTGATCAGCGACATTCTGGACGTCTCCAAGATTGAGGCTGGGCAGATGATGATTGAGCAGGCCCCCTTTCGCCTGGCGGATGTTATCGAAAACCTGTCCGTGGTGTTGGGTGTAGCGGTGGGGGAAAAAGACATCCAATTACTCATTCGGCCGCCTCCAGAAGGCGTATTTACGCTGATTGGTGACGCATTGCGGCTGGAGCAGGTGCTGATTAACCTGAGCATCAATGCCATCAAATTCACCAGCGTTGGGCAGGTAGAGTTGCGTACCGAGCTGCTGTCACGCAACAGTGAGGAGATCATTCTTCGCTTCTCAGTGCGTGACACTGGCATTGGCATCTCGCCGGAACTGCAAGGCGGCGTGTTTGCCGCCTTTACCCAGGCTGACAGCGCGACTACGCGGCGCTTTGGCGGAACTGGCCTTGGCTTGACCATCTGCCGGCAATTGGTGAATTTGATGGGTGGCGAAATTGGCCTGAGCAGTGTGTTGGGCAGGGGCAGCGAATTCTGGTTTACCGTTCCGCTGAAAACAGTGGCAGATGCGAACTCACCGCTTTCCAGCATGGCGCTCAAGCACAGCAGCGCCATTGCTAAGGGGCTGGGTTGGCATGTCGTTGCGCTGGATTCTGGCGAGGCCTTGCTGGCCAACGTGATGGAGACCAAACGCAAGCGTACGGCGACTGTCGGCACCACCTCTACCCTGCACCAGCCGGACGGTCAAAGTTTGTTGGGCATACGGATATTGGTGGTCGATGACAGTGAAATTAACTGTGAGGTGGCGCAGCACATACTGCGTGGGAAGGGTGCCATTGTTGCACTGGCTGCAGACGGTCAGGAGGCGTTGGACTGGTTGCAAGCCCACCCGGATGGCATCGACCTGGTACTGATGGATGTGCAAATGCCGGTGATGGACGGAATTGAAGCGACTCGGCAATTGCGGCTAATTCCCCGGTTTGCCGATCTGCCTATCATTGCCATGACGGCCGGAGCTTTCAAGTCCCAGCAGGATGCGGCCGAGGCTGCGGGCATGACGCACTTCATCAGCAAGCCGTTTGATGTACCAAGCACCATCGCATTGATACAACGCCTTTACCGCATTCCGCAAACGGTGCTTGGTGCTGCGGCACGGATGGTAGACACGTTGCCCTCAGCACCGATAGGCATTGCGCCAGCAAACGACGTGGCAGCGATGGACGTGGCGCAGGGCTTGAAAATCTGGGTTGATCAAGCGTCATACCAGGAATATTTGCACCGTTTTGTTGATCTCTATAGCCACGCTGTCGGGGACATCAAGCAGAGCCTAGTCCACGGGTACCGCCCCACTGCCGTGGCTTTGGCGCACAAACTTTCTGGTGTCGCGGCAAATCTAGCACTGCCTGAAGTGCGCCGCTTGGCGGCACTGGCAGAAAGGGTGATGAACACGGATCAAGATCCCACGGTGGAATTGCGGCAACTGGATGCGGCAATGGAGTCGGCATTGGCGGAGATTGCGCACTTTCTCCACCAAGTGAATAGTTAGCGCATTGATTGCATACATCCGCCTAGAGTTGCCCAGTCTTCACGGATGGTAGGCGCTTCTTCATGGACAACGCTGGGCAGCGGCTTGGGTTGAACTGAGTTGTGCATCCACCGCCCGGCGTTCGTCAAACACAAAGCAGGCACCGTGGTAGTGGCTGCCATCGGTTTCCTCAAAGTATTTGAGGATGCCGCCCTCGAGCTGGTACACGTGCTCTAGCCCTTCTTCGCGCATCAGGATGGCGGCTTTTTCGCAGCGGATGCCGCCGGTGCAAAAGCTCACCACGGTCTTGTCTTTGAGGTCGTCCAAGTGGGCGCGCAGGGCGTCTGGAAATTCGGTGAACTTGGTGATGCGCCAGTCGATGGCGTTATCAAAAGTGCCGGCGTCCACCTCAAAGTCATTGCGGGTGTCTAGCGTCACCACCGGGCGGCCCTCGTCGTCACAGCCCTGATCTAGCCAGCGCTTCACCGTGGCGGGCGAGACCGATGGAGCTCGGCCCTCTGCGGGCTTGATGGTGGGGTGGTTCATGCGAATAATTTCGCCCTTGACCTTGACCAGCATTTTCTTGAACGGCTGAGTGTCCGACCAACTTTCTTTGGGCGCGATGTCGGCAAACCGGCTGTCTTGCTGCAATTGGCTGACAAACGCCCGCACCTCAACAGCAGGTCCGGCCAAAAACAGGTTGATACCTTCTTCGGCCAGCAAGATGGTGCCTTTGAGTTGCAAAGCCTGCGCGCGGGCCAAGAGCGTCTCACGCAGCTGGGTCGCGTCCGGCAGATTGACAAATTTGTAGCTGGAGATATTGAGGACAGTGTTCACGGGGAAAATTTTAAAGGGTGGCTCAGTTTTTCTTGATCCATCGAACCTGCGGAAAATTTTCAAAATGTGCGTCGCAAGTTAACAGCTGTGCTCCCGCGAGTAAGGCGCTTGCGTAAACAATGGCGTCTGCCGCTGCCAACTTGTATTCTCGGTGCAACTCGGCTGCGCGCAGAGCGGTTGGTGTATCGAGTGGCCAGACTTGGCACTTTTGGGTATAGGCGATAACGATGTCAGCCTCGTCTTCACCCCGCTCGCGCAACAACCACTTTGACAACTCTAATTGCACGATGGTGGGAACGATGCAAAGTTCGCGCGGTGGCATCAGACCTACCAACTGGCTGCGTAGAGGCCCATCCACCAGCCATTCAATCCAGGCTGACGTATCGACCACCCACAGCTGGGATACTTCCTGTTTTTTTGTCGTCACCACGGTTTAAAACCGCTCGATGCGATCACGCACCGTCTGCGTGTTGGCGCCACGGGCAAGGCCGATCAGTTCGTCCAATTCGGCCACCGGCATAACCAATACCCCACGCCCCTTGGGCAAAAATGCGAACTCTTGCCCCGCGCGCCAATGGTTGCTCTCTCGCACGGCCTTGGGAATCGATATTTGAAACTTCGCTGACAAGGTTGCGATAGCGGCGTTCATGGATTGCTCCTTTGAAAAGGTGTAAATTTTCTTACTGAAGTTTTATCGATCTTATCAGGTAAGAAATATTTGAGCCCAGGCACATGAGCGATCCGTCGGCAAACCTACAATGGACCCATGTTTATCCACCTGCGCCTGCACACCGAATTCTCTGTTGTTGACTCTACCTGCCGTATCGACGAGATCGTCAAAGCCGCAGCCAAAGATGGCCAGCCCGCACTGGCGATTACCGACCTCAACAACCTCTTTGGTGCCATTAAGTTTTACAAAGAAGCGCGCGCCAAAGGGGTCAAGCCCCTGATGGGCACAGAGATCATGCTCGAAGGCCTGGGAGGGGACGCCGCCGCCACCTCACGCATGATTTTGCTGGTGCAAAACAAGCAGGGTTACCTGAATCTGTCGGAACTGATTGCGCGCGCCTACACACAAAATATTGTCAAGGCGCAAGCCGTCATCAAGCTCGACTGGCTCAAAGAGTTGAACGAAGGGCTGATCGCGCTGTCGGGTGCGCAGGCTGGCCCGGTGGGCCAAGCGCTGGTGCAGGGCGACACGGGCCGCGCCCACGAGGCGGCATTGCAACTGGGCAGCATTTTTCCGCACCGGCTGTATCTGGAGCTGCAGCGCGCCGGCCGGGTCGACGACGAGGCCCATGTGGTGGCCACAGTGCAACTGGCCGCACGCATCAAGTTGCCGGTGGTGGCTACGCACCCGATTCAGTTCACCGAGCCCGATGATTACGAGGCGCACGAGGCGCGGGTATGCATTGCCGATGGTGAGATTTTGAGTAACCCCAAGCGGGTGCGCAAGTTCACGCGCGAGCAGTATTTCAAAAGTGCAGCGCAGATGGAGGCGCTGTTCCACGACATTCCTTCGGCCGTTGCCAACACGCTGGAGATTGCCAAGCGTTGCAGCTTGACGCTGGTGCTGGGCAAGAACTACTTGCCGGAATTCCCCACGCCGCTGGTCAACGGCGAGCGCATGACGCCGGACGAGTATTTTCGCTACACCTCGCACGAGGGTTTGAAGGAGCGCATGGCGCACCTGTATCCGGATGCGGCAGAGCGAGAAGTCCAGATGCCGCTGTACGTGGAGCGTCTGGAGTTTGAGATTGCCACTATCTTGAAGATGGGTTTTCCCGGTTACTTTTTGATCGTGGGCGACTTCATCAACTGGGCCAAGAACAACGGCTGCCCGGTAGGCCCGGGCCGAGGCTCTGGTGCGGGCTCGTTAGTGGCCTATTCGCTGAAGATTACCGACCTGGACCCGATCCGCTACAAGCTGCTGTTTGAGCGATTTTTGAACCCCGAGCGGGTGTCCATGCCCGACTTTGACATCGACTTTTGCCAGACCAACCGCAATCTGGTGATCGACTATGTGAAGGCCAAATACGGCAAAGACGCGGTGAGCCAAATCGCCACCTTCGGCACCATGGCCGCGCGCGGTGTGATCCGCGATGTGGGCCGCGTGCTGGACATGCCGTACATGTTTTGCGACGGCATCAGCAAGCTTATTCCCAACAAACCGGGCACCAACGTCACGCTGCAACTGCCGCCTACGGACGGCAAGAAGAACGACAAGTACGTGTACGCCAGCGAGGCCGAGCCGATTTTGGCCGAGCGCGAAGCCAAGGAAGAAGACGTCAAGACGCTGCTGGAGTTGGCCCGCAAATTGGAAGGCATGACCCGCAACATCGGCATGCACGCAGGCGGCGTGCTGATTGCGCCGGGCAAGCTGACCGACTTTTGCCCGCTGTACCAGCAACCTGGCAGCGACTCGGCGGTGAGCCAGTACGACAAGGACGACGTAGAGGCGATTGGCCTCGTGAAGTTCGACTTTCTGGGCCTGGCTACGCTGACGATTTTGGAGATCGCGCGCGAGTTCATTCGCCAGCGCCATCCAGGGCAAGAAGGCTTCGCCTACGAGAACCTGCCGCTCGATGATGCCAAGGTTTACAAGCTGTTCTCAGACGGAAAAACCGAAGCCGTGTTCCAGTTTGAAAGCCGTGGCATGCAGGGCATGCTGCGCGACGCCAAGCCCACGCGCCTGGAAGACCTGATTGCGCTGAACGCCTTGTACCGCCCCGGCCCCATGGACCTGATCCCCAGCTTTGTGGCGCGCAAGCACGGGCGCGAGGTCATCGAATACCCGCACCCGCTGGTGGCGGAAATGCTTTCGGAGACCTACGGCATCATGGTCTACCAGGAGCAGGTGATGCAGACCGCGCAGATTCTGGGCGGCTACTCGCTCGGTGGTGCCGACATGCTGCGCCGCGCGATGGGCAAGAAGAAGGCTGAAGAGATGGCCGAGCACCGCAGCATTTTCCGCGCGGGCGCTGCCAAGAACGACATCAACGAACAAAAAGCGGACGAAGTTTTTGACTTGATGGAGAAGTTTGCGGGCTACGGCTTTAACAAATCGCACGCTGCGGCCTACTCGCTCTTGGCCTACCACACGGCGTGGATCAAGGTGCATTTCACGGCGGAGTTTTTCTGCGCCAATATGACGGTGGAAATGGACGACACCGATAAGCTCAAGGTGCTGTTTGAAGACGCCGAGAAGATGGGTCTCTCGTTTGAGCCGCCCAATATCAACCGCGGTGTGTACCGCTTTGAGCCCATCTCCAACAAAGAAATTCGCTACGGCCTGGGCGCGCTCAAGGGTACGGGCCAGCAGGCAATTGACGCGATTGTGGCGGCGCGTGAAGGCTGTGGCCCGACCGAAGAGACGGGGCCATTCACGAGCCTGTTTGACTTTGCGCGCCGGGTGGACCGCAGCCGTCTGAACAAACGTTGTGTGGACGCGCTCATCAAAGGTGGCGCGTTTGACACGCTGCAACTCAACCGCGCGGCGCTGATGGAGAGCATTGACCGGGCGTTTGAGTTTGCGTCCGCCTCCGCGGCCAATGCCAACCAGCACGGTCTGTTTGACATGGGCGGCGAAGACGACCACGGCTCCAGCACGCAAGAACCCGAACTGGTCGACGCTATGCCTTGGGGCGTGAAAGAGCGGTTGACTTACGAGAAAACGGCTGTGGGCTTTTACCTCTCCGGCCACCTGTTTGACGAAGTGGCCACCGAGGTGCGCCGCTTTGCCAAGCGCCCGATTGAAGAGCTGCTGGACACGCGCGAGCCGCAGTTGCTGGCCGGTATCGTCACGGATTTTCGGGTGATCAATGGCCAGCGTGGCAAGCTGGCGCTGTTCAAGCTGGATGACAAATCGGCGGTGATTGAGGCGCGTGCTGACGAGGCGTTGATCAACGCACACAAAAATTTACTCAAAGACGATGAACTCATCATCGTCATGGGCAAGGCCCAGCCCGACCGGTTCTCGGGTGGCATGCAGTTCACCGTGCAACAAGTGTGGGACTTGGAACAGGCCCGCTGCCGCTTTGGCAAATACTTGCGCGTGGCCGTTAACGGCTCGAGCAAGGCCCCCGATGTGGCGCGGCTGGTGAAAGAGTTTCCGGCCAAGCGCGAAATGTCGGAGCAGGGCGAGTTGGTGCGCGGGCTCACTGTGCGCCTGCAGTTGCAGCGCCTCGTCAGCGCCGCTGCCCAAGAAGCCGCAGGCTGTGATGGCGCAGTGGCCGAGTTGCACCTGGGCGATAGCGCCAAGTTTTACCCCAGTGATGCCGCATTGGCCGAATGGCGTGCCCAGGCGGACCAGGGCAAAGCGGTCATTGCCTACGACTGATTTTTAAGTATTTTAGGCCGCTAGCCCCCGTGGATATTGCGTAAGTAGCTACTAAAATTGTAGCGCTGCGCAAAAGTCGTTTAGGGATTGAGGAGGGTTTTTGGCGACAGTACGAGAGTCAGAGGCGACCAGTTCTTGCCGTTGTCCAATGGAAGCTTTTCAGTCTTGTCGATGGCATTGAGAGCGGCATTGTCCCAGGACTTATTGCCACTGCCTTTGACGATTCGTCGACTCAAGATGTCGCCAGTGGGGCTGAGTGAGACCTCAATTTCCGTAACTGGGTTACCTGAAATAATTTCTGTATAGGTCACATTGGGCTTGATGCGGGCTTGAATGCGTCCTGTGTAACCCGCCGACGGCCCGGATGACTGCAAGGCCGTGCTGGTCGAGCCTGCCTCGCCACTTCCGCCTGGGCCTGCCAACCCGGCCATTCGCTTCAGATTTTTTTGACGGTCGGCTTCCATCGCTTTGGCTTCTTCAGCCTCCCGTTTGGCGGCTTTGTCTTTGGCGGCCTTGGCCAGTAATTCTTTCTCTTTCAGCGCCAGCTTCTCCTTGGCGAGCTTATCTTTTACGAGTTTTTCTTTTTCCAGCTGAAGCTGCTGTAGTTGTTTCTCTTTGAGCAGTTTGGCCTTTTCTTTCTCGCGGGCCAGCGCAATAGCCGGATTGGGCTGCTGCACCGGTTTGGGTGCGACCACGGGTTCTGGTTTGGGCTCTGGCTTGGGTTCGGGTGGCGGGGGCTTGGGCGGCTCAGGTGGTGCCGTTTCTTCGGGGGCTGGGGCGGCAGCTTGCACTGGCAGGGCTGACCACAACTCCGCTTCGACCGTAACCGGCGCGGCCTCACGCTTCCACTGCACGCCCAGCGTCAGCATCGCCACCAACACGCCGTGGGCCAGCAGGGCCAGTACCATGGAACGCACCAATCCCGGAGTGGGGGGGGGCGCAAACGCCAGGCGCTCTTGAATGGCTGCCGACATCGCGTTCAGTTGGCCAATTGCACCGATAGACCGACGCGCTGGATGCCCGCGCGCTGCAAGGTGTCCATCACCTTGACGACGCTCTCGTATTTCGCGTTTTTGTCGGCACTGATGACCACCGCTGAGTTGACGGCCGCCACGCTGTCTTTGGCACCTTGGGCACTTTTGACGGCGGCTGCCAGCTCTTTGAGGGGCAGGGCAGTGGTTTGGTCTTTGATGCGCATTTCCAGGCTGTCGTTCTTGCCCAGAATGATCTGAATGATCTGGTCCGGCTGGCGCGCCGCCTTGCCCACACTGGGCAGGTCAATCATGCTAGGGGTAATCAATGGTGCGGTCACCATGAAGATGATCAGGAGCACCAACATGACGTCGATGAACGGCACCATGTTGATTTCGTTGATGGTGCGGCGGCCTCGGCCACCTCCACGTCCTGCTACAGAAGGCATAGCGCTATGTCCTTGTATGACGGGGGCTAGCGGCCCGAAGGAGCCTGCGTGCCGACGTTGCGTTGCAGGATGTTGGAAAACTCTTCAATGAAGGTTTCCTGCTGGATGGCGATGCGGTCCAGGTCGCGCGCAAAGCGGTTGTAGGCCACCACCGCTGGAATGGCCGCAAACAGACCAATGGCAGTCGCCACCAGCGCCTCGGCAATCCCGGGGGCCACCGTGGCCAGAGTCACCTGCGTCAGCGCGGCCAGGCCGGTGAAGGCGTGCATGATGCCCCACACCGTGCCAAACAGGCCTACATAGGGCGACACCGAACCGACGGATGCAAGGAACGACAAATGCGTTTCCACCACGTCCATCTCACGCTGAAAGCTGGCGCGCATGGCACGGCGTGCGCCGTCCATCAGCGTGCCCGCATCGGTGATGCGGCGTTCACGTAGCTTTTGAAACTCGCGCATGCCGCTAGCAAAAATGCGTTCCATGGGGCCGCAGGTGCGTGCGTTTTGTGTGGCAGCAGCAAACAAATCGTTGAGGCTGGAGCCGGACCAGAAGTCGCGCTCAAAGGCCTCGTTCTGTGCCTTCACCTTCTTGAGCGAAAACAGCTTGCGGAAGATGGCCGCCCAGCTGGAGATGGACACGCCCATCAACAGCAGCATGACGGCCTGTACCACGATGCTGGCGTTGAGCACCAAATGAAGAATAGACAGATCCTGGTTCATAGCTTGGCAGTGTGGTGAATCATTGGGTTGAAATTAGAGCAGCAACTGGCGCAAACGCGCCACGGCAATTTGTAACTGTTCTAAAGAACTGGCGGTGGAAAAGCGCACAAAGTTGGCGGTTTGCGCGGTGCCAAAGTCGCGCCCCGGTGTAATGGCTACGTGGGCGCGGTTCATCACCTCAAAAGCAAAATCCCAGCTGTCTTTCACGCCGAGTTTCTGGCAGGCTTGGGTGCAGTCGGCCCAGGCGTAAAAAGCGCCGTCAGGCATCACCGGCACGGTCAGCCCCAGCGCATTGAGCTCCGGGATGAAGTAGTCACGCCGGGCTTTGAACTCCGTGCGCCGCTGCTCGTACAAGGCAATGCTCTCGGGCTCAAAGCAGGCGAGCGCTGCATGCTGGGCAATGGTGCTGGGGCAGATATACAGGTTTTGCGCCAGGCGCTCAATTACCGGCACCAGTGCGTCGGGCACCACCATCCAGCCCAAGCGCCAGCCGGTCATGTTGAAGTATTTGCTGAAGCTGTTGATGCTGATGATGTGTTCATCCAGCGCCAGCGCCGTCTGGCCAAACTGCGCGTCAAAGCTCAGAGGCAGGTAAATTTCATCCACCATGGTGACGCCGCCGTGCGACTGCACCACTTGGTGAATACGGCGCAACTCATCGGGGTGAATCGACGTGCCAGTGGGGTTGGACGGTGATGCCAGCAGTACGCCGCGTGTGCGCGGCCCCCAGGCGGCTTGCACCTTGTCGGCGCTGAGCTGAAAGCGCTCGGCCGCGGTTGTGGGAATCATCACGGCCTTGCCTTCGGCGGCACTCACAAAATGCCGATTGCAGGGGTAGCTGGGGTCGGGCATGAGGATCTCGTCGCCCGCCTCAATCAGGGCCATGCAGGCTAAGTGCAGAGCGGCCGACGCGCCTGCCGTAATGACAATGCGCCGCGCGGGCACTTGCACGCCAAAGCGGCTGGCGTACCAGCCGCTGATGCGCTCGCGTAGCGGCCCTAGGCCCGTGGCTTGTGTGTACTGCGTGTGGCCCTGGTGCACCGCGTAGACCGCGGCTTCTTGCACCAGCGGTGGCGCGGTGAAGTCGGGCTCGCCGATATTGAGAAACACCATGGGGGCATCCGTGTGCGCAACGGTGCGGCCCAGCTCTGAGGCGGCTTTGGCCACCTCCATCACATAAAAGGGCTCAATCTTCTCAGCGCGTGACGCAATCTGCATGGTGTGGCGTGATTAGGCGCGGGACTTTTTGGCGCGGTCGGACTCGACCTCGTGCGCACGCAAGCTGGGGGCCAGACCGTTGAGCACGGCATTCACATACTTGTGGCCGTCGGTGCCACCAAACTCTTTGGCGAGCTCAATGCATTCGTTGATCACCACGCGCCAAGGCACATCCAGGCAATGCTGCATCTCGTAAGCGCCAATCCACATGATGCCGTGCTCTACCGGCGATATTTCGGCCATGGGGCGGTCCAGCAGGGGCGTAATGAGTGCATCCAGTTGGACGGCTTGCTCCACACAACCGTGCAGCAGCGCATCAAAGTGCACGGCATCGGCTTTGCTAAACCCAGCGAGGTCGCGGGTAAACGGGTCGATATCGCTCACCGCATTGCCGCCGACGATGCTTTGGTACAGGCCTTGCAACGCAAACTCGCGCGCGCGGCTGCGGTTGTTTTTGCTGCCAGCTTTGCGTGCGCCAGTGCTGGTGGTGCCCTTGCGGGACTGGGGTGGCGGGCGCGTAGGTTGGCTGGGGTGGTTGAAATCGGTCATTAAATACTCTCTATCAGGTTGGCCATTTCCACCGCTGCGCGGGCGGCATCGCGGCCTTTTTCAATCTGGCGGGCCACGGCTTGTGGCATGTCTTCGGTGGTGAGGATGGCGTTGGCAATCGGCAGCTGGTAGTCCAGCGCAATGCGCGTTACTCCCGCGCCAGACTCATTGGCCACCAGCTCAAAGTGGTAGGTTTCACCACGGATGATGCACCCCAGCGCCACCAGTGCGTCAAAGCTGCCTTTTTCGGCCATGGCTTGCAGCGCCAAAGGCACTTCCAGTGCGCCGGGAACGGTGATGTGGGTGATGTCTTTTTCGGCGACGCCTAGCACCAGCAGCTCCGCCTTGCAGGCGGTGGCCAGTGCGTCGGTAACGCCGGTATTGAAACGCGCTTGCACCACGCCGATCTTGAGCTTTTTGCCGTTCATACGGCTGTCGCCTATGGCGACATGGCCTTTTTCTGCTCCGAACATAGTGGTTCCCCTTTTGCTTTGTGTTTATTTGCTGATGTAGCCGGTGATTTCCAGGCCGTAACCCGCCATGCTGGGCATGCGCCGGGGGCTGCCCATGAGGCGCATTTTGTGCACGCCGCATTGGCGCAGAATCTGCGCGCCAATGCCGTAAGTGCGCAAGTCCATGCGGCCGCGCTCGGGCGCATGGGCCGACTTGGCGGTGCCGTCAAACTGCGCCAGCAGCTGTTCGCCACTCTCGCCGCAGTTGAGCAGCACCATCACGCCTTTGCCTTCCGCGGCAATGTGCGCCAAAGCGGCGTCCAAGCTCCAGGAGTGCATGGAGCGGTTGATTTCCAGTGCGTCAAACACCGAGAGCGGCTCGTGCACGCGGGCGGGCACGGTGTCGTCTGCGCCCCAGCTGCCTTTGACCAGCGCCAAGTGCACGCCGTGGCCGGTGGTGTCGCGAAAGGCGTGCGCGGTGAATTCGCCAGCGGCAGTGTTCACTGTGCGCGTGCCTACTTTTTGGATGAGCGATTCGACGCGGCTGCGGTGCGCAATCAAATCGGCAATGGTGCCGATCTTGAGGCCATGCTCGGCGGCAAACAGCTGCAAATCGGGCAGACGGGCCATGGTGCCGTCGTCTTTCATGATCTCGCAAATGACGGAGGCAGGCGAGCAGCCGGCCATGGCCGCTAAATCGCAACCGGCTTCGGTGTGGCCTGCGCGCATCAGCACGCCACCGTCCACCGCCTGCAGCGGGAAGATGTGGCCGGGTTGTACCAAGTCGGCGGGCACTGCGTCCTTGGCCACGGCTGCTTCGACGGTGCGTGCCCGGTCTGCGGCCGAAATGCCGGTGGTCACGCCCTCAGCGGCTTCGATAGATGCGGTAAACGCGGTGCCTTTTTTGTCGCCATTGCGGGCGGTCATGGGGGGCAACTGCAAGCGTTCGCAACGCTCGCGGGTGAGAGTGAGGCAAATTAGACCCCGGCCATAGCGTGCCATGAAGTTGATGCCGTCGGCGGTCACGTGATCAGCCGCCAGCACCAAGTCGCCTTCGTTTTCGCGGTCTTCCTCATCCACCAGGATGACGATTTTTCCGGCACGCATATCGGCCACGATGTCTTCAACAGGGGAAATGGGTACGGGGGTGTGTTGTGTCATGGTGTCTATTTTGAATGCAATTCAGTGGGCATCAGTAGGCGGTGGGGGCTGTGAGCATGCGCTCGACATAGCGCGCGACGGTATCAATTTCCAAGTTAATGCGTGAGCCCGTGGTCAGCGAACCCAGGGCAGTGTTCTCGACGGTGTGCGGAATCAGGTTGATACTGATCTCACATCCGTCAGCAATGTCGGCAACGCGGTTCACGGTCAGGCTGACACCGTTGACGGTGATAGAACCTTTATAGGCCATAAATTTGGCAAGGGCAGGGGGGGCCAACACCCGCAGCTCCCAGCTTTCGCCCACCTGGGCGAAGTGGCTCACCGTGCCCATGCCATCCACATGGCCGGAGACGATGTGCCCGCCCAGTCGGTCGTTCGCGCGCAGGGCTTTTTCAAGATTAACAGGGCCCAAAGCGTCGAGACCGGCGGTTTTGTCTAGCGACTCGGCAGAAATGTCGATGGTGAATTGGTTGGCGGCGGCGTCAAAGGTGGTGACGGTCATGCAGGCACCGTTGAGCGCAATGCTGTCGCCCAAGCCCACATCGCCGAGGTAATCCGCAGGGCAGGAGATGGTCAGGCGCTTGCCGTGCGTAGAAGAGCTGCCTAAAGCGTGGACAGCGACGATGCGCCCCACGCCGGTGATGATTCCGGTGAACATGTGGGTATTTTCGCAGGCTTTGGGGGCTTGGCTGACCGACGGGGCTAAATGTTGTGCACTAAAAGAGGTCGCGGCCGGTCACGCGGGCCACGATGCGCAGGTCGGGGCCGACCATATCGGTGCTCTTGAACGTCAAAGGCAGGGCATCAGCCAGATCAGCCAGAGGGCCAAAGTGGGCCATGTCCGCACCCTGACCGATCAATTTTGGGGCCAGATAAACGAGGAATTCGTCCACCAGACCTTCGCGCACCAGCGATCCGTTGAGCTTGTGGCCTGCCTCGACATGCAACTCGTTGATCTCGCGCTGACCTAGGTCGCGCAACATGGCTCCCAGATCTACCTTGCCCGTGGGTGTGCCGTCAGGGTGGAGACCGGGACGATAAATGACGGTCGC
>JBEEJM010000331.1:0-3865 GCA_041169205.1 Pseudomonadota bacterium
TGGTATTGGTGCGCTGCTGAAGTCCGCCGGTCTGGCAGCTTCCAGCGGCGAAGGTAACCGCCTGATCGACGGTGGCGGCGTGCGCATTGACAGCAATGTGGTCAGCGACAAAGGCCTCAAACTGGGCGCGGGCACTTATGTGCTGCAAGTGGGCAAGCGCAAGTTCGCCCGGGTGACGTTGGCTTAGCCCCAAGCCAAGCCGCTGGTGGACTGGCTTGCTCGGGCGATGCTAGCGTGCACCGGCCTTCTCTAATATTTGCCCCATCACCGTGTAGCCGTAACTCCGCGCCAGCTCCAGCGGCGTTTTGCCATGGCGGTCCGTGAGCTGCAAGTTAGCGCCTGCTTCCACCAACGCCCTCAGTGTGGCTTGGTGTCGGTGGCCGCCATTGCCCAGAACGATGGATTCGATAGCCGCCGTCCAGTGCAGGTTGTTCACATGGTCGAGCGGCGCGCCTGCCGCGATGAGCTGACGTACCACGCTGTCGTGCCCTAGGTGCGCGGCCGCAATCAGCGCCGTGCCGTCGTAGCGGCTGGTCACCAGTTTGGCACTGGCCCCTAAGCTCAGTAGCGTGCGCAGGGTTTCTTCGTCATCGGCCACGGCGGCAATGGTGACGGCGTCGTAGCGGTCATTTTCCAGCGCACCTTTGTCGGCACCGGCCTGCACCAAGGCACGTACTGCCGCGCGCTGGCTGGCGAAGGTGGCCACATGCAAAGGCGTACGGCCATAGGCGTCGCGGGCGTTCAGATCTGCTTTGGCAACAACCAACTGCTCAATCTTGGCAACATCGCCCCGCGCGGCCGCGGCGTGCAAGCCCCGGTACGCTGCCGCCTCGGCGTGTGACGGGGCCACCTGTGCATGCGTCAGCTGGGTAATTGCCAAGCCCGCGACCACCAGCGCCGTGTGAAATGCCTGTCGTACGCGGCGCGGTGTGGAGCTTGTCATGGGCGTTTGCTTTTTTGTTGCTATAAAAATAGTAGCTGCTTGCGCAATAACCACGGGGACTAGGGGTCAATTTACTTCAAAAGTTCTTTCACTTTGTCGATTCCAGCCATAGCGCATTGCTCGTCCAGGTGGCCGCCTGGTGCGCCGCCCACGCCCACTGCGCCAATCACTTCATTGCCGACTTTCACCGGCACACCACCGCCCACCAGCAGGAAGCCGGGGATGTAGACCAAATTGGCGGCTGCGGGGTTCTTCTGCGCACCTTCCATCATGGCCAGCGTGGTGTTTTTGGCCGAAGCGGAGGTAAATGCCTTTTGTTGGCTCGCGCCCAGGGTGTGCGGGCCTGCGTTGTCTGCACGTTGCACGGCACGCACGCCGCCAGCACGGTCCACCACGGTGGCTGCCACGGCGTAGCCATTGGCTGCGCAGGTGGCTACAGCAACAGCGGCGATCTGGTTGGCCAGATCGAGCGACATATTGTGTTCAGTACGTACGGCTTGCGCGCTGGCGGCAGTGGCTAGGGTGGAAAGGACCAGGGCGGCAAGGTGAAATTTACGCATGGGGGGCTCCGAAAATCTGGGTACAAGCGGTTCAATCAACCGTGCATGCACTGTAAAAATCCGGGCGTCTTTTGCCCATGCGTACCGCTACGCCCGCACCTCCGTAAAAGTACGGAGAAGGTGGAGGAGTCAGGTGGCCGCGTCTTCGTCCACCAGCGCGGCGTACTGGCGCACCAGCTGGGCCAGCGCGTCAATCTCTAGCTTGGCAAACAGGTTGGCGCGGTGGGTTTCTATGGTGCGGGGCGACACATTGAGCGCGCGGCCAATTTCCTTGTTGGTCAGCCCCGCCACGATCAGGCCCAGCACCTCGCGTTCGCGCTCGGAGAGCTGTGCATAGCGCTGGCGCGTCTGCCGGTCGGCCTGGTTTCGGTGGCGCGACTGCACATGCTGGCGCACGGCGGCTTGCAGTGCTTCGAGCAGGCGCTCGTCGTCCACCGGTTTTTCCAGAAACTCGGCAGCCCCGGCCTTGAAGGCGCGCCGACACATATCGATGGTGCCGTGGCCGGTGAGCAGGATGACCGGCTGGTCCACCTTCTGCTCTACCAGGGTGTCCAGCACGGTGAGCCCGCTGATGCCGGGCATGCGCACATCCAGCACGATGGCCCCAATGCTCTCGCGGTCAAACGTCTGCAAAAAGGCTTGCGGGTCCGCCCACGGCTGCACCCGCAGCCCCACGGTGCCAATCAACAGGGCCAGGCTGCTGCGCACTGCCTCGTCGTCGTCAAGCAGGTGGATCAGGGGGGAAAGCGGCGTGGTCATGCGACGGCGTGGGCCAGTGGAATCTGCAGGGTGAACTCTGCGCCCTGCGTGGTGCGATTGGCGGCGCTGAGGCGTGCGCCCATACCCACGGCCAGGGTTTCGCACAGGCTCAAGCCCAGACCCAATCCGCCTTCGTGGGTAGAAAAGAAAGGCGCAAACACCTTGACCAACGCATCAGCCGGTATGCCGGGCCCAGAGTCTTGCACCTGCAGCACCCCGTGGGTGGCGGTGTGCGTCAGCACCAGTTGCAGCGTGCGGTTTTGCTGCGCTACTTTCTCCATGGCCTGCAGTGCGTTGGTCAGCAGGTTGTGGATGATTTGCTCCAGCGCCACCGGGTCGGCCAGCACCTCAAACGGGGCACAGTCCATGGTCACGGTGTGGGCGCACTGGCTGCGTTGCAGCTCGGGCTCCAGCAGGTACAGCGCGTGGTGGCAGGCGCTGTGCAGGTTAACGCTTTGCACCGCAGCGCCACTGCCAGGGCGCTCTACCGTGCGGCGCAGCCGCCCCACCACGTCAGATGCCCGGCGTGCCTGCTGCACCGCCATGTGCATGGCATTGCGCGCGGCGGGCAAATCGGGTTCGGCGTCGTCCAGCATGCGGCTGGCGGCCTGGGTGTTGGCCAGGATGGCGGTGAGGGGCTGGTTGATTTCATGCGCCATGCCGGCAGCCAATTCGCCCAGCGTGTTCAGCCGCGTGAGTTGGCCCACGCGCTGGCGTTCTTCTTCGCGACGCTGCTGCACGCGCTGTTGTGTCAACCGATGCGCTCGCATCAGGACCAGGGCTATGGCACCCGCACTCAGCAGCATCCAGGCCCAAGGCAACGCAGCCCAGCCCAGGTGCAATTGCGACACCACTTCAAACGGTTGGCTGTCGGCGGCCAGCACTTTGCGGGCTTCAAACGTCCAACCCGCATCGCCCGGCGCAAAGGCGCGCCCGGCTTGCACCACGTAGCGGGCCTGTGCCAGTTGCAAGCGCACTTGCACGGGGCTGGTCTCCGCCGCCATGGGCCACTCGGTCCAGGGCACCATGTTGCGCATAGAAATGGTCAGCGCGTAGCTGTCGGGCTGCGCGGCCAGCACCAGCTGGTACGTGCCTTTTTGCAAGTCCACGTCGGCCAGCACGGCGCGCTTCAGTCTGCGCGACTCGGCCTCTGCGGCGGTGAGCAATGGGGTGGGCCACGCTTCGTTTGGCCCCCGGTGCGCGGCAGCCGCAATCTGGGTGTACAGCGCGGGCAAGCGCTGCTCGGGGCGGTCGGTGGCAGTGCCACTGTGCAGCAGCGCCAGCGTGGCCAGAATGGCGTCGTGCTGCACCACCCGCTGGCTCAGCAGCCGGTGCACGATGCGGGCATTGGTGTCAAACACATCCTGCTGGCGCGCCAACTCATTGCGCGCGATAAAAACACCGCTCAACGTAGAAAGCACGGCCCAGGCCAGTAGCCAAAATCGGAGGCGTTTGAGGTTCGCAAACATGTTGAATCATTGTGGCACAGGGGTGCGCGGCACAATGGCAGCCATCAACAATGGGAGGAACAACCGATGATGGCTTTGGTTCAACGCGTGCGCCGCGCCAAGGTGGTGATTGCAGGCGACACCGTGGGCGCGAT
>JBEEJM010000332.1:0-7502 GCA_041169205.1 Pseudomonadota bacterium
CCCGACGGCGATATCGAGATTCGCGTGACCGGCCTGCGCCCCGGCGAAAAGCTGTATGAAGAATTGCTGATTGGCGACAACCCGACGCCGACCGCCCACCCGCGCATCATGAAGGCGCACGAGGACTATCTGGACTGGACCGCCTTGCAGCAGCCCCTGAGCACCCTGCAGCAGGCCGCGCTGGCCGACGATGTGCACGGCATCAAGGCCGTGCTCACCGCTTGCGTACACGGTTACGGAGAATAAGTGGCTTGCGGCACAATCTTGCCCAAGACTATTGAACACACGCACCATGACTGACACCACAGCTTCCACAGCAACTATCCGTCCAGGCGACCAGGCCCAAATCCTCGCCCAGGCGCTGCCCTACATTCGCAAGTTCCATGGCAAGACCATGGTCATCAAATACGGCGGCAATGCCATGACCGATCCGGCGCTGCAAAAAGCCTTTGCCGAAGACGTGGTGCTGCTCAAGCTAGTGGGCATTAACCCGGTGGTGGTGCACGGCGGCGGACCGCAGATCGAGAACGCGCTCAAGCGCCTGGGTAAAAAAGGTGAATTTATCCAGGGCATGCGCGTCACCGACGCCGAAACCATGGAAGTGGTGGAGTGGGTGCTGGGTGGCGAGGTGCAGCAGGACATCGTGGGCCTGATCAACCAGGCCGGTGGTAAAGCTGTGGGTCTTACGGGGCGCGATGGCGGCATGATCCGCGCCCAAAAGCTCAAGATGATGGACAACGTTGACCCCACTATTGAGCACGACGTGGGCCAGGTGGGTGATATCGTCAGTGTCGATCCCAGCGTGGTCAAGGCGTTGCAAGACGACGCCTTTATTCCCGTCATCAGCCCCATCGGGTTTGGTGAAAACAATGAGAGCTACAACATCAACGCCGACGTGGTGGCCGCCAAGCTGGCAACCGTGCTCAAGGCCGAAAAATTGATGATGCTGACCAACATCAGCGGCGTACTGGACAAGGCGGGCAAGCTGCTCACCGACCTGACGGCGCGGCGCATTGACGAGCTATTTCTTGACGGCACCATCAGCGGCGGCATGCTGCCCAAGATCGCCGGTGCGCTGGATGCGGCCAAGAGTGGTGTCAACTCGGTGCACATCATCGACGGGCGCGTGCCCCATGTGTTGTTGCTTGAAATCTTGACGGATCAGGCTTTTGGCACCATGATCCGCTCACACTAATTGCTATAAATTTTGTAGCTGCTTGCGCATATTCCACGGGGGCTAGAGGTCTAAAACACTATGAGATTGCTGCTGGTGGAGGACGATGTGATGGTGGCCAGCGGCATCAAGCTGGGGCTGTCCGACGCCGGTTACGCCGTTGATTGGGTGGGCAGTGCCGAGCGTGCTCTGGACGTGGCCCACATGGAGGCGTTTGACGTGGCCGTGGTGGACGTCGGCTTGCCCGCCATGGACGGCATGGCCCTGATCCAGGCCTTGCGTAAAGCCGGGCACAGCATGCCGGTGCTGATATTGACGGCGCGTGACGCCTTACAAGACCGCGTGCAAGGGCTGGACAACGGCGCCGACGACTACATGGTCAAACCCTTTGAGTTGCCCGAATTGCTGGCCCGCTTGCGCGCGTTGCTGCGCCGCTCGCAGGCGGCCACCTCGGCCATTTTGTGCTTCGGCCCGCTGGAGCTCGACACCGCCCAGCGCCAGGCGTGTATCCGCATCCCCGGCCAGACCGATGGCCTGCCCATCGAGCTAGGCCCGCGCGAATGGACGGTGATGGAATACCTGCTGCTGCAAGCCCCCAAACCTGCCAGCAAAGACAAGCTGCTGCAGGCGCTCACCGGGTGGGACAAAGAAATTACCTCCAACGCAGTCGAGGTGTATATCTCGCGCTTGCGCGGCAAGCTGGAGTGCCACGGCATTGCTCTGCGCTCGATCCGTGGCTTTGGCTACCGGCTGGAGTTGGTAGCGTTAGCGGCCGCGCCACTGGCCGTGGCCCGCGGGGCGTGACGCACACCGCTGGCATGGCCGCAGGCCTGCAGCGGCGGCTCCTGGTGTTGCTCTTGCTCCCGCTGCTCTTGCTGGCAGCCCTGAACACTTGGTTTGATTTCCGCTCCGCCGATACCGCTGCGCTACAGCAAGACCGGCAGCTGCTCGGTCTGGTGCCCTTGCTGGCGGACTCCGTGGTGGCGCGCGGCACCGGGCCCGATGATCCACCGCTGCTGCTCACGGCGCCCGCGATTGACGAGTTTTTGGGTGAACGTGCCGGTGCCGTTGCCTTCGCGGTAGTTAACCTAGAAGGGCAAGTCGTCGTGGGGGCCGATTGGCTGGTCGGATTGCCCCCCACCACGCACGACGCCGAGTTTTCCAGTGCCGAGTTCGACGGCACCACCTACCGCATCGTCAGCCAGCGCATGCAGACGGTGGCAGGCGAGCTCACCCTGCGCTTGGCCGATGGCTCCGACCCGCGCCAGCAGTGGCTGCGCCTGTTGTGGTTCAAGGTGGCCTTGCCCAATCTGCTGCTGGCGATTGCGGGCTTCTTTGCCGTCAACTGGGCCGTCAACCGCGCGCTGCGCCCGCTCTTGGATCTCAAAGAAGCGGTGGAGCGCCGTTCGCCACGCGACCTCACCGCCATTGACGAAGCGTCTTCGCCCGACGAAGTGCGGCCCTTGGTGGCCTCGCTCAACCGCCTGTTCGATCTGGTGAACGCGCAGGCCGAAAGCCAGCGCCGTTTTGTCGCCGATGCGGCCCACCAACTGCGCACGCCATTGGCCGCTTTACAGGCCCAGGTGGAAGCCTGGGCGCAGGCCGTCAGCACCGACAAATATAAGCAAAATGACCTGCCAGCCCACACGCAGCCTGCGCAAAAAGCTATTACTTTAGGAGCAGACCAGGTCTTCAAACTGCGCCAGGCCACGCGGCGCACCTCGCAGTTGGCGAACCAGTTGCTGGCCCTCTCGCGGGTGGATGCACGCAGTGTCGAAGCCGTGGCCATGCAGCGGGTGGATCTGAAGCAACTGTGCGAGCTGGTGCTTGAAGGCCAGCTCGACGCAGCGGCCGAGAAGACCATTGACCTGGGTCTGGACGCCACGCCGGTACACGCCAACGGCTACGAATGGTTGCTGCGCGAGTTGCTGGCCAATGTGCTGGACAACGCCGTGCGCTACACGCCGCGCGGCGGCAGCGTCACGCTGCGCTGTGGCCGTGACGCGCAAGACCAGCGGCCCTATCTGGAGGTCGAAGATGACGGCCCCGGGGTACCCGAAGCCGAGCGTGCACGCGTGCTGGAGCGCTTCTACCGGGTGACGGGTACGGGCGGCGAGGGCACCGGTTTGGGCATGGCCATTGCCGATGAAATAGCCCGCCTGCACCACAGCGCGCTGGAACTGGGCAGTGGCGCGGCCGGGCGTGGATTGCGGGTCCGGCTGTGCCTGTGCGAGAATGATTTACATGCAATCCATCGACGAACCGCAGTCTGATAATCCAGCAGCGCAGGCCGCGCGCAAGCGCCCCAAGCCTGGTGAGCGGCGCATCCAGATTTTGCAAACGTTGGCTGAAATGTTGCAGCAGCCCAGCGGCGACCGCATCACCACCGCCGCCCTGGCTGCGCGTCTGGACGTGAGCGAGGCCGCGCTGTACCGCCACTTTGCCAGCAAGGCCCAAATGTTCGAAGGGCTGATCGAATTCATCGAGCAGTCGGTGTTCACCCTGATTAACCAGATCGTCGCGCGCGAAGAGGCGACAGTCGGCGACCCGCGTGCGATCGGCGTGCGCCAGGCCAGCAAAATCGTCGCCATGCTGATGCAGTTTTCCGAGCGCAACCCCGGCATGGCCCGTGTCATGGTGGGCGACGCGCTGGTGTTTGAAAACGAACGCCTGCAAACCCGCATGAACCAGTTCTTTGACAAGATCGAAGCCACCCTCAAGCAGTGTCTGCGTGCGGGCGTGGCGGAAAGCGCGTCGGTCACCCCGACCGTGGACGCGCAGGTGCGTGCATCGGTCTTGGCCGCATTTGTGGCCGGACGATTGCAGCGCTTCGTGCGCTCGGGCTTCAAGCGCCTGCCCTCCGAACACTTGGAACCCAGTCTGTCGGTATTGCTGGGGTAAACCCGCAGGCAGACTAGAAAAAGCCCTCTAAAAACGGAGGGAGTCATTGCTACAGGAGGTAAATGTTGCAAAATAGCACGATCGTTCTATTTTGCGGTTATCCTTTCGCCCATGACCAGCCTTCACATTGCCCCCACGGTACCTGCCAAGCGGCCTGCGCCAGCCAAGCCGGCGGGACGCGCCTTGCAAAAAGGGCAGCAGACCAAGCAGGCCATCATTGACGCGGCGCTTGGATTAGCGACCCAGATTGGGTTAGAGGGCCTCAGCATTGGCGCTCTGGCCGAAGTTATGGGCATGAGCAAGTCGGGCGTGTTCGCCCACTTTGGTTCGCGTGAAGAGTTGCAAATTTCAGTGGTGCGTGAGTACCACGATCGATTCGAGCACGAGGTGTTCTACCCCGCCATGCAACAGGCCCGAGGCCTGCCGCGCTTGCGCTCCTTGTTTAGCAACTGGATGCAGCGCACCTCCGCCGAGATTGATTCGGGCTGCCTGTACATCAGCGGCGCGGTGGAGTTTGATGACCGACCCGGCCCGGTGCGAGACACGCTGGCCAGCTCGGTGCAGACCTGGTTGCAGGCCATGCTGCGCGCGGTGGTGCTGGCCAAAGAGTGCGGCCACCTGCAAAGCGATGCCGACGAAATGCAAATGGCCTTCGAGCTGCACGGCCTCATCTTGGCCTGGCACTACGAAGCCCGCTTTCTGAAAAACCCGGGTTCGATCCATCGGGCCAACCAAGGTTTTGAGAACATACTGGCGCGCTACGGCGCGCTGACGCCCCCATCACAGTCACTTTCAACCCAGGAGTAAGCACCATGCCAACCTACACCCCGCCCCTGCGCGACATGCAGTTTGTGATGCACGAAGTGCTCAAAGTCGTTGACGAACTCAAACAGATTCCACGCCATGCAGACATGGATGTGGACACCATCAACGCGGTGCTCGAAGAGGGCGGAAAATTCGCCTCCGAAGTCATCTTCCCGCTGAACATTTCGGGTGATGCGGAAGGCTGCACGCTGGACGTTAAGACCCACGCAGTCACCACGCCCAAGGGTTTCAAGGAAGCCTACAAGACGTACATCGAAGGTGGCTGGGCTGCACTGGGTTGCGACCCCGAGTTTGGTGGCCAGGGCCTGCCGCTGGTGGTCAACAGCATGTTCTACGAAATGCTTAACAGCGCCAACCAGGCCTGGACCATGTACCCCGGTCTGACGCACGGCGCCTACCACGCCCTGCACACCCATGGCACCGACGAGCAGAAGCAGACCTACCTGCACAAGATGACCAGCGGCGAATGGACCGGCACCATGTGCCTGACCGAACCCCATTGCGGTACCGATCTGGGCCTGATGCGCACCAAGGCCGAGCCGCAAGCGGATGGCACCTACAAGATCACCGGCAACAAGATTTTCATCAGCGCCGGCGAACACGACATGGCCGACAACATCATCCACCTGGTGCTGGCCCGCCTGCCCGATGCGCCTCCCGGCATCAAGGGCGTCAGCCTGTTTATCGTGCCCAAGTTCCATGTGAACAAGGACGGTAGCTTGGGCTCGCGCAACGGCATCTACTGCGGCGGACTGGAGCACAAGATGGGCATCAAGTCCAACGCGACAGCCCAGATCGTGATGGAAGACGCCATCGGCACCTTGGTTGGCCAGCCCAACAAGGGCATGCAGGGCATGTTTGTGATGATGAATTCGGCCCGTCTGGGCGTGGGCAACCAGTCGCTGGGTCTGACGGAGGTGGCTTTCCAGAACGCACTGGCCTACGCCAAAGACCGCATCCAGATGCGCTCGCTCACAGGCCCCAAGGCCAAGGACAAGCCCGCCGACCCCATCATCGTGCACCCCGATGTGCGCAAGATGCTGCTCACTGCCAAGGCCTACGCCGAGGGTGGCCGCATGTTGCAGGCCTACTGCGCCATGCTGCTGGAAAAAGAGCACTTCCACACGGACGAAAAAGTGCGCAAGGACTCTGGCGAACTGCTGGCCATGCTGACCCCCATCGTCAAAGCCTTCCTGACCGACAACGGCCACATTGCAACCAACGCCTGCATGCAGGTGTTCGGCGGCCATGGTTTTATCAAGGAATGGGGCATGGAGCAGTTTGTGCGCGACAACCGCATCAACATGATTTACGAGGGCACCAACACCATTCAGTCGCTCGACCTGCTGGGCCGCAAAGTGCTGGGCAACAACGGCGCCACGCTGCAAAAGTTTGGCAAGCTGGTGGGCAAGCTGGTGGCCGAAGAAGGTGTGAACGAGAAGATGGCCGAGTTCATCAACCCGCTGGCCGTGCTGGGCGACCAGATGACCAAGTTCACCACCGAAATTGGGTTCAAGGGCTTCCAGAACCCTGACGAAGTGGGCGCTGCTGCGGTCGACTATCTGCGCGTGGCGGGTCACTTGGTGTTTGGCTACTTCTTTGCCCGCATGGCACAAGTGGCGTTGCGTGAAATCGCGGCGGGCAACACCGATACCTTCTACCTGGCCAAAGTACAAACCGCACGCTTCTACTTTGCCAAGCTGTTCCCAGAAACCGCGACCCTGATGCGCACCGCCCGGGCAGGCTCCAAAGTGTTGATGGACACCGACGCCGTGTTTGCCTGAACCGACCCTGCCGATTGACCCACTACAAAGAGAAGACATTCCCATGATTCGTTCCCCCATCGCTCTGACCCTCGGCTTGGCCAGCCTGTCCGCCTTCGCGCAGATGACCCCTGTGGGTAACTGGCATTCGATTGATGACAAGACGGGCGAAATCAAATCTGAAATTGCCATCACCGAAGCCGCCGGTGTGCTGTCGGGCAAGGTCAACAAGCTGTTGCGCAAAGAAGCCAAGCAAGACCAAACTTGTGATGAATGCTCTGATGACCGCAAGGGCAAGTTGGTGCTGGGCATGGAAATCATCCGGGGCGCCAAAAAGGCCGATGGCAAAGACGTGTGGGAAGACGGCAAGATTCTTGATCCCGAAAACGGGAAAAACTACACCCTGCGCTTGACGCCGATTGACGGTGGGAAAAAGCTGGAAGTGCGTGGTTCCGTGTTTGGCATCGGACGCACCCAGACCTGGGTTCGCGTGCAGTAATTTAATTTCTGAGAAAGTTCGCCATGTCCCGTTTCAATGTCCGAAAAGTTGCCGTGCTGGGCGCCGGTGTGATGGGTGCGCAAATCGCTGCACACCTTGTTAACGTCAAAGTGCCCGTGGTGCTGTTTGACCTTCCCGCCAAGGAAGGGCCCAAGAACGGGATCGTGACCCGCGCCGTGGAGGGCTTGAAGAAGCTCAAGCCTGCGCCACTGGGCGTGGCGGACGACGCTTCGCTGATTCAGCACGCCAATTACGAAGAGCACATGGCGCTCCTGGGCGAGTGCGACCTCATCATCGAAGCCATTGCCGAGCGCATGGACTGGAAGCTCGATCTGTACAA
>JBEEJM010000333.1:0-2955 GCA_041169205.1 Pseudomonadota bacterium
CCCATTCCTTTGCCCAGTTCTGAATCGTGCGGCAGGCAGACCTTAATGAGCGGGAATGTGCAATTCGTGCATTGGATAAAAGGGGCAAGATAAAAGGGGTGGTTGACGACAATTACCGTGGCCGGTTAACGACAACTATGTTGGCCGGTTAGAGGCCTTCACCGGGCGGGTCCGGGAGGCGGGGCTACCGTTAGACCTTCGAACAGATATCGAAGGTAAACGGCATGCCCGGCAAGAGAATCACGGACCACCAAGTGCACAAGTACAAGCAACATCGCAACAAGCTCAGTCAAGTAGCTTCTGCCGCCAAAGCCGGAATCAGCGAGAGAAGCGCCCGACGTATCGAAGACGCGCAGAGCCTGCCCTCGCAGCGCCCGGCACGAAGCTGGCGAACCCGAGAAGACCCGCTAAGTAAGGTCTGGGATAGCGAAGTCATACCTCTGCTGCAAACCGACGCCAGACTCAATGCCGTGACCCTGCTCGAAGAACTCCAGCGCCGCTATCCCGGCCAGTGGGACACCAGCGTGCTGCGTACGTTGCAGCGGCGCATCCGCCTGTGGCGGGCCAAGTTTGGCGTCGAGCGGGAGGTCTACTTTGCGCAGGAACACCCGCCAGGACGCCAAGGCATCTCGGACTTCACCGTGGCCGATGAGCTGAACGTGGAGATTGCCGGTGTGGTTTTTACTCACCGCCTGTACCAATTCGCACTGGCCTATTCCGGGTGGCGCCACGTCACGGTCATCGACTCGGGCGAGAGCTTCATGGCACTATCGACCGGCTTGCAGGCGGCACTCTGGGCCTTGGGCGGTGTCCCCGAAGAACACCGTACCGACAGCCTTTCGGCAGCGTTCAACAACCTAGCCGAACAGGAAGAGTTGACGCGCCGTTACGCTGACCTGTGCAGCCACTACGGACTGCGTGCAACACGCTGCAATCCCGGCCAATCCAACGAGAACGGCTCCATCGAATCACGCAACAACTCCCTGAAGACCACACTGGACCAGGCCTTGCGTCTGCGCGGCACTCGCCGCTTTGATACGCGCCCTGATTACGAAACATTTGTCGACACCATCGTGCAGCGCATGAATACGCGTACGGCCAAGTTTCTGGTCACCGAACGTGCCATGCTCAAGCCCTTACCGGTGCGCCGCACCGCCGAGTTCGAAGAGATTCCAGTACGGGTCAGCAAATACGCCGTCTTCACCCTCAAGGGCGTTCTCTACAGCGTACCGAGCCGGCTCATTGGCCACCGGTTGATGGTGCGCCAGTATGCGCAGCATGTGGAGTGCTGGCTGGGTGGCCAATGCGTACTCAAGTTACCCAGGGCCAGACCTGCCCAGGGGCAACGTGTTGGACGCTCCATTGACTACCGGCACCTGGTGGGTGCTTTGAAACGCAAGCCCGGTGCATTTGCCCGCTGGGTGCTGCGGGACGCATCCTTCCCGCGCGCCGTGTACCGCCAAACCTGGGAGCGACTGGCGGCCCAAAGGCCTGAACGCGAAGCCTGTAAAACCATGGTGGGTCTGTTGGTCCTGGCCGCCGACGGGCATGAGGCCCAACTGGCCCAGGAACTAGAACAGTTGATTGAGTTGGACCAATTGCCCGACCTCAACGCACTGACCCAGTTACTGGCACCGCCCACGGGGGACGTGCCGCAGGTGGTCGTGACATTACCTGCGTTGGCTTCCTATGACGACTTGTTTGAGGTGGCCCTATGAGCACGGCGTCAATTACAAACTCCGCAACGACAACTACCGTCACCACCACGTCGGCCCGACTGGGAATGATGCTGACCGATTTGCGCCTGCCCACCATCAAACGGCTGGCCGGTGACCTGTGCGCACAGTCCGATACCGAGGGCTGGCCAGCACACCGATTCTTGGAGGCACTGCTGGAGCATGAAATCAATGAACGCGAGGCCCGTCGCATTGACCGCCACCGCAATGAATCCAACCTGAGCCCGGACAAGCGGCTCTCCAGCTTTGACTTCGCCGCGGTTCCCAGTGTGTCCAAAGCCCAGGTGATGGCACTCACAGAAGGCACCGAGTGGATTGACCGGGGTGCCAACGTTCTGCTGTTCGGGCCGCCCGGTGTAGGCAAAAGCCATCTGGTCAGCGCCTTGGGGCATGCCTTGATAGATGCCGGTCGGCGCGTTCTGTTCACCCGGTGTTCTGACTTGGTGCAACGCTTGCAGGCGGCGCGGCGTGATTTACGGTTGCCCCAAGAATTGGCCAAATTGGACCGGTTTGACTTACTGATTCTGGATGACCTCAGCTATGTGCGGCGTGACCAGGCGGAAACATCCGTCTTGTTTGAATTGATATCCGAACGCTATGAGCGCAAGAGCTTGGCCATTACTGCCAACACCCCATTCTCGCAGTGGGGCGAAGTGTTTGTGGAACCGGCCATGACGCTGGCCGCCGTTGACCGCCTGGTGCATCACGCCACCATTCTGGAGATGAATGTGGAGAGCTACCGCCGTCGCGCTGCGCAGGCGGGGCATGCCCCGCCTGTGCGAAAGGCTCGCTCAACCACATAAGCAATCGAATTCAATCCCCGCTTCCACCGGCCAGGATAGTTGTCGCCGAGCGGTCAAGATAGTTGACACCGACCAGCGATTGCGTATGGGTGCATACCTTCTACCTTATCCGGTCGCTGATCCCGCCGTTTAATTTCAGTGTTGCGACCACAACTTATTTGATATCTCACAGATTCAACTGAGGCGCGCGCCCTGAACGATCTCTTATCGCGTGATTTCACCGCCATAGTCGGCTGTTTTGTCGCGCCAGATGGAATGGAAGTGCACTTCGTCAGTAAATGCCACGCCCTTTTGGACGACTAATTCAATCCATACTTTCGGGCCGTCAATTCGAACGTAGGAGCCAGGAGACTTCAGTTCCGGTGAGCCGGATATGCCGACATAGGTGTTGGCTAGTGCAGTGCTGTCGAAATATT
>JBEEJM010000334.1:0-12069 GCA_041169205.1 Pseudomonadota bacterium
ATCAAGGGCTCGTATGCGGTGATTGCGCTGATTGCCGGGCACGGCGTGTTGGCATTTCGGGACCCGTTTGGCATTCGCCCGTTGTGCATGGGCAAGAGTGCGGACGGCACCGTCATGATTGCCAGCGAATCGGTAACGCTCGAAGGCACGTCGCACCAGTTGGATCGCAACATCCAACCGGGTGAAGCGGTGTTTATTGATTTGCAGGGCAAGGTGCACGCCCAACAGTGCGCCGATGCACCCACGCTCAAACCCTGTATTTTTGAATTCGTGTATCTGGCCCGCCCCGACTCGGTGATGGACGGTATTTCGGTGTACCAGGCGCGTTTGAATCTGGGTGAGTCGCTGGCCAAGCGCGTGGTGTCCACGGTGCCACCCAGCGAGATTGATGTGGTTATTCCCATCCCCGAATCCAGCCGCCCCAGCGCAGCGCAACTCGCGCAGTTGTTGGGCTTGCCCTACCGCGAAGGTTTTGTCAAAAATCGCTATGTGGGTCGCACCTTCATCATGCCGGGCCAGGCGGTGCGCAAAAAATCGGTGCGCCAAAAACTCAACGTGATTGCCAGTGAATTCAAGGGCCGCAATGTGCTGCTGGTGGACGACTCCATCGTGCGTGGCACCACGTCGCGTGAAATCGTGCAGATGGCGCGTGATGCCGGTGCCCGCAAGGTCTACATGGCCAGTGCTGCGCCGCCAGTGCGTTACCCCAATGTGTACGGCATCGACATGCCGACCAGCACGGAGTTGGTGGCGCATAACCGCACGGTCGAAGAAATCCGCGAGATCATTGGTTGCGACGCCCTGATTTACCAGGACGTGGATGGCATGAAAAAAGCCATCGGCTCGCTCTCCACCGAGCTCGCCGGTTTTGATGCATCGTGCTTTGACGGTGTGTATGTCACAGGTGACATCACCAGCGCCGACATTGACCGCCTGAACGCCAACCGCGTGGGCGGTGAAGAAGGCATGGAAGACAACTCTCGCCTGGCGCTGCCCAACTTCAGCGAATAACTATCGTGAATTCACGCCTATGACAGACAAAAACAATCCCCTGGGTTTGCATCCCGACACATTGGCAGTGCGCTCGGCGGTAGACCGCAGCCAATACGGCGAAAACTCGGAAGCGCTGTACCTGACCAGTGGCTATGTGCAGCCCACCGCTGCATCTGCGGCGCGGCGCTTTGCGGGCGATGAAGAGGGCTTTACCTACGGCCGTTACGGCAACCCGACGGTGTCCAGTTTTGAGCAACGCTTGGCCAGCATGGAAGGCGCAGAAGCGGCTATTTCTTCCGCCTCGGGCATGTCGGCTATTTTGATGATGTGCATGGGTCTGTTGCAGTCGGGTGACCATGTGGTGTGCTCTCAGTCGATGTTTGGTTCCACCATCAAACTCATTGGCTCTGACTTGGCCAAGTTTGGCGTGCAGTCGAGCTTTGTGTCGCAGACCGACATCGATGCCTGGCGCGCGGCAGTGCGGCCCAACACCAAACTGCTGTTTGCCGAAACCCCCACCAATCCGCTGACCGAGGTGTGTGACATTGCCGCGCTGGCCGATATTGCGCACAAGGCCGGGGCCTTGCTGTCGGTAGACAACTGCTTTGCCACTCCGGCATTGCAAAAACCGATGGCCTTGGGCGCAGACATCGTCATGCACTCGGGCACCAAGTTTTTGGATGGACAGGGCCGCGTCATGGCGGGCGCTCTGTGTGCCAGCCAGCAGATGGTCACCGAGAAGTTTTTACCCATGCTCAAGAGTGGCGGCATGACGCTGGCACCCTTCAACGCCTGGGTGGTGCTCAAGGGCATGGAGACGCTGGACATTCGTATGCGCGCGCAGTCGGCCCAAGCCCTCGCGTTGGCGCAGTGGATACAAGAGCATGCCCAAGTCGCGCGTGTGTACTACCCCGGGCTGCCAAGCCATCCGCAACACCAGCTCGCACTGGCGCAGCAAAGTGGTTTGGGCGGCGCGGTGTTGTCCGTGGCGATCAAGGGCGACACCCCCGAGCAGGCCCGTGCCCGTGCTTTCCATGTGCTGGACGCTATGCAGGTGTTGTCGTTGTCCACCAACCTGGGCGACACCAAAACATTGGTGGCGCACCCGGCAAGCACCTCGCACGGACGACTGACCGAAGTGCAGCGACAAGCTGCCGGCGTGACCCAAGGGCTCATTCGTTTGAGTGTGGGTCTGGAGCATCTCGACGACATCAAGGCCGACCTTTTGCGTGGCCTGGACACATTGGCATGACACAAAAAATTCGCACCCGTATTGCACCATCGCCCACCGGCTTCCTGCACCTGGGAACCGCCCGCACCGCACTGTATTCCTGGGCCTATGCCCGCCACTTTGGTGGTGAGTTTGTGCTGCGCATTGAAGACACCGACGTGGCACGCTCCACGCAGGATTCGGTGGACCAAATTTTGGCGTCTATGCAGTGGTTGGGGTTGGAGTACGACGAAGGCCCGATCTACCAAATGCAGCGTCTAGAGCGCTACAAAGAAATCGTAGACCGCCTGCTGGCGGAGGGCAAAGCCTATTTCTGCTACAGCACGCCAGAAGAGTTGGACGCGGTGCGCGAGGCCAAAAAAGCCCGCGGCGAAAAAACACTGTACGACGGACGCTGGCGCCCCGCACCCGGCAAGACCTTGCCGGCTATTCCCGCAGGCGTGCTGCCCGTGGTGCGTTTTTGCAATCCGCAAGACGGTGAAGTGACCTGGGACGACTTGGTCAAAGGCCCCATCACCATCCACAACCGCGAGATTGATGACCTCATCATCGTACGCACCGATGGCATCCCCACCTATAACTTTGCCGTGGTGGTGGACGACTGGGATATGCAGATCAGCCACGTGTTTCGCGGTGACGAGCACATCAACAATACGCCTTGGCAGATCAATATTTTCAATGCATTGGGTGCACCCTTGCCGCACTTTGGGCACTGCCCGGTCATCCTGGGTGATGACGGGCAAAAACTGTCCAAGCGCCGTGGCGCAGTGAGCGTGACGGCTTACGAAGAGGGCGGCTACCTACCTGAGGCCATGCTCAACTACCTGGCCCGCCTGGGCTGGAGCCATGGTGACGAAGAGCTGTTCACCCGGGCCCAGTTGGTGGAATGGTTTGACGGCACCCATCTGAACAAAAGCCCCGCACAGTGGGACCCCGCCAAGTTGCTGTGGGTCAATGCCCAGTACATCAAGCAGGCGGACAACCAGCGTCTTGCGGGCTTGGTTGCGCAACAACTGACGCGCCAAGGCGTTGCGCTGGAAGCCTCCGTGGCGCAAGCGCATCTGCCCCAACTTTGTGCCTTGCTGAAAGACCGCTGCGACACCACCGTGGCCCTCGCCACGTGGGCCGCCAAGTTTTATGCAGACGTCACGCCCGATGTTGCTGAGTTGGCATTGCACGTGACCGACGCGGTCAAACCCGCCTTGCAAACGCTGTCCGACAAGCTGGCTACGTGTGCCTGGGACAAAGCCAGCATCGCGGCGGCCATCAAGGAAGTGTTGACCGAGTCAAGTTTGAAAATGCCCCAACTGGCCATGCCGGTGCGCGTGCTGGTGTTGGGTACGCCGCAGACACCGTCGCTCGATGCGGTGCTCGAATTGCTGGGCAGAGAAAAAGTATTGGGGCGACTTGGCAAGGCATAAATATTTGGGCTATAATTTGAGGCTCGGAAGTTGAGAATGTTGTAAAAAGCATTTTTACGGTTTAGGGGGTATAGCTCAGCTGGGAGAGCGCTTGCATGGCATGCAAGAGGTCAGCAGTTCGATCCTGCTTACCTCCACCAAAATTTCTGAAATCGGATTTATCCAAGGTTTTGACCCCATCGTCTAGAGGCCTAGGACACTACCCTTTCACGGTAGGTACCGGGGTTCGAATCCCCGTGGGGTCGCCAAGATTCGTCGCAAGATGATCGAAGCGCAAGTTGGCAACAGCAGCTCTGCAAAGAGTTGCACTTGGCTCGAAAGAGCGAACGTTGCCACTACCAGGAGTGGTAGTTCAGTTGGTTAGAATACCGGCCTGTCACGCCGGGGGTCGCGGGTTCGAGTCCCGTCCGCTCCGCCAAATTGAAAACCCTAAGTAGTTAATCTACTTAGGGTTTTTTCATTTCTGGCCATCTTTTCTCTTATTTCAAACACGTTGATTGCATCTTTCGTGTAAAGAATTACACAAAAATCCAAGTTGTGTACAATGCGAATCATTCCCATTTGTATAAAGCAGATTTCCATGAAAACACAAATTGCCTTGGTCTCATTGGCGTTCGTTGCCTTCAACGCGTTTTCCGCGACGGAAGAGTTCACGTTGACTATCAAAAATCATGCGTTTGAGCCCAAGGAACTTAAAGTTCCAGCGGGTAAGAAAATCAAAATTGTGGTGATCAATGACGATGCGACACCAGCGGAATTTGAAAGCAAACCCCTAGGCCGCGAAAAAGTGATTCCTGGAAAATCAAAAGCCATAGTCAACCTCGGCCCATTGAAGCCCGGACGTTATGGCTTCGTTGAGGAATACCACGAAACTGAAGCGGCCGCCCAAGGCACGATCGTCGTCGAATAACTGCCAGGACCACGCCATGTTCGCTGCTGCCATTGTTGTGTTCCGTGAGTCTTTAGAGGCTGCGCTCATCATCAGCATCATGATGGCGGCCACGCGCGGCATACCGATGCGTGGGCGCTGGGTTGGGGGTGGCGTTGTGCTCGGACTGATCGGCGCCGCCGTGGTTGCTTCGAGCATGGAAATGATTTCCAACCTTGCCGATGGTGTAGGGCAGGAGCTTTTCAATGTCGCGATTCTGGTGATCGCGATCGGCATGCTGGCATGGCACAACATCTGGATGTCGGTGCACGGCAAGCAGTTGGCCCAGCAAATTTCTAGCACGGCGCGCGCCATTACCGATGGCAGTCGTGAGCGCTCCGTCATTCTGCTGGTCGTTGCGCTCGCTGTATTGCGTGAAGGGTCTGAAACCGTGCTGTTCCTCTACGGTGTGGCAACGGCTGGAGAGAATGGCTTTCGTGAAACCTTGCTAGGCGGCGCCGTGGGCATGGCCATAGGTGCTGTGGTTGCGACCCTTTTGTATGCGGGTTTGCTCAGAATACCGGTGCGTTGGTTTTTTACGGCAACCAGTGTGCTGGTACTTCTGCTGGCAGCCAGCATGGCATCCCAGGCAGCACGTTTGTTGATTCAAGCGGATTTACTTCCAAGCCTGGCGACACCGCTGTGGGATACCTCGAGTGTGCTTTCGCAAAACACCGCGCTGGGAACCATCTTGCATGGCCTGGTGGGCTATGAAGCGCAACCCGCCGGAATGCAGGTGCTGGCCTACATCACGGTGCTCACCGCCATTGCCATTGGCATGCAGTGGGTTTCCACGCGATGCGCGGTGCGCCAGAAAAGCCAGGCTGCCTAGCGGCCACCCAATGTGAAGACCTCTGCAGTCAATCGTTCCTGAACGCTGAACGCCTGCAAAGCCGGGTCCCAAGCCTGACCAATAGCATCCCTGCCGGGTACCAAGCCCGTTGTCATGGCGGTGATTTCTGGTGCAGAAGCATCGCAGGCATTGAGCAGTGCATAGGTGTCGGAATAAAGCCGTGCAATCTTGCCGTCGCCCGAATCAATCAGCACCAGAAATTTCACCGGTCTGCGGCGCTCCGCCCTAGCGTGGCGGGAGGGAACTTGCATGCCAAAGTCCTGACTCATAAGCGCCTCCTTTCACCGATGATTTGTCATCTTTCTAAGAAAACACTTTGATCTTCGCCACCTCTCGCGAAATCAACATCCGCGCGTAGGCGTAGGCAGCCTCAATGGCGGTTGCTTCGCTGGGGGCGCTGTTGGGCACGGGTAGTGGAGTTGTTGCACCGTTTTTCAAGCGCGCGAAGTCGCTGTCACGCTCCAGCCCGACCCATGATTTCCAGCGGCCTCCAGGGATTCTTTGCGCGGATACAGAAGCGCAGTAACCGTCCTGTTCCACCAGGGGATACTTGAACATGAACATCTCCTTTCTACAGTAAGAAGTGTTCTGACAGTATTGGCAATTGCGGGGCGACTTTCAACCCACTATCTTCAGTTGGAATTCTTTTCAATCGCCAGATGCTTCTGCGCGCCCGAGTTGTATCAGCCCTGCAGATAAGGCAGTGCCCAACACAATGACAAGCCCGCAGACCACCATCCACGGCATCACCACCTCACCCAGCAAGACCACGCCGTACAGCACCGCAAATACGGGCACCGCAAAGGTGACGGATAGCGCCCGCGCCGGGCCCGCCCGCGCGATGAGCCGGAAATAGAGGACATAGGCGATGCCCGTGCAGAACACGCCCAACGCCAGCACTGCCAGCCAAGCGTTGCCGCTCACGGCTTGTGCGGGCCAGTACCACCAAGCCAAAGGTGCCAACACCACAGTGGCGCCCATCTGGCTGCCGGTGGCCAACACCAGTGAAGGGATGCCAACCAGGTAGCGCTTGGTAAAGCTGGCCGAGATGCCGTAGAACAGGCAGGCGGTCAAACTGGACAACACGGCCCATCCGGTAGACAGACCATTGGCATCCGGTTTGAAGCTGGCTTTGTCCCAGGCCAGCATGGCCACGCCCAGAAACCCGATGAGCAGACCCAGGATGCGCGAGCCGTGCGGCCGGTCTTTGAGCCACAGCCAAGCGATGACTGCGCCAAACAGCGGCACGGTGGCGTTCAGGATGGAGGACAAACCGGTCGAGATGGACAGCAGTGCAAACGCGATGCACGCAAACGGAATGGCCGAGTTGGTAATGCCCACGACGAAGGTGAGCTTCCAGTGTGTGCGCAAGCTCTGGAGTTGTCCTTTGAGGATCAGGATAGGCAGCAGGAACACCGTGGCAATGGCCACCCGTGCGCCCGCTGTGGCCAGCGCGCCGAATTCGACGGCACCCATGCGCATGAACAAGAACGACGAGCCCCAGATGGCGGCCAACAAAGTGAAGTCCAGCAGCCAGGGCGCTGAGGTCTCTGTAGTTGCGGCGGTGGTGTTTAAAGACAAAGGCTACCTTCGAGAGTGAGTAGGGCAATTTTGCGGTCCAAGCCACCGGCATAACCGGTCATCGAGCCATTCGCACCCACCACACGGTGGCACGGCACCACAATGCCCAGCGGGTTGCGCCCAATGGCCGCGCCCACCGCGCGTACTGCCGTGGGCTTGCCAATGCGCTCGCTGATAGTACCGTAGCTCACGGTGGTGCCGCGGGGTATACCGCACAGCGCGTGCCACACCGTCTGCTGAAATGGTGTGCCTGCTTGGAAGTCCAGCGGCAAATCGAATGTCTGGCGCTGACCGGCAAAGTAGGCCAGCAACTGGGCCGATGCCTCGCGCAGGATGGGGTGTGCATCGGCGGGCGTCCAGGTGTCAAACCCCGGCTGGTGTTGCTGGCCGTCAAACCACACGCCGACCAGCGCGGTGTCATGAGCGGCCACGGTCATGGGGCCGAGCGGGCTGGTGAAGGTGTGGCGGTACAGATGGGTGTTGAATTTCATACAAATAGGCTTCTAGCCCCCGTGAAATATGCGTAAGCAGCTATTATTTTGATAGTGACCAGGCGCGCAGCACAGCATAGCTGCGCCAAGGTCGCCAGGCTTGGGATGCCAGTTCGGCGTCTACGGCGGGGTGCTTGGCCTCGCGCACGCCCAGCGCTTTTTGCAAGGCCACATCACCTGCCGGAAAGGCATCGGGCCAGCGCAGCGCGCGCATGGCCACGTAGTGCGCCGTCCACGGGCCAATGCCGGGCAGGGCTTGCAAGGCTTCCATGGTGGATGGCACATCGGCGCTGGCATGCAACACCAGGCGGCCGTCGCGCACGGCGCAGGCCAATGCCGTGATGGCGGCCTGGCGTTGCCGGACGATGCCTAACGCACCCAAGTCTTCGCCCAGTGCTACAGCCAGTACCTCGGCCGTGGGAAAGGTGTGCGTCAGTTCTGCAAATGGTGTTTCCAAGGGCTGGCCAAAGCGCGCCACCAGACGACTGGCCAGCGTGCGCGCCGCCGCCACGGTAATCTGCTGACCCAGTATGGCGCGTACCGCCAGCTCAAACCCATCGGGCGTGCCGGGTACGCGCAGGCCTTCTGTACCCGGAAAGTGGGCGGCGAGCTGCGCGTTGATGGGCCAGGGGTCGGCGTTCAAGTCCAGCACATCGTGCAAGCGCGCTAGCACCAGCGGCAACACGTCGGCCAGTGTGTCGGCGATGCGAAACACCACTTCATCGCGACCCGCCACAAACTGCACATGCACCCAACCCGTGGTGTGGCTCCCCGCGTGGGTGATCGCCAGCGTGCGAGCCATCCATTGTTGGGGCACATCCACTATTTCCAGCCCGGCGATGGCGCGGGTGGCAAAAAAAGACAGCATGGCGGCTACGTCATAGGGCGTGCGGTAGCTGGCTTTGAGCACCAGCCCTGCAGGAGGCGCATTGCCCGCCGCAGGCACAGCGCTCGCACGGGCCCCGGGCTTGCGCAAGCTGCGCGGCTGCAGGTGGTAGTGCGCGCTAAACGCGGCGTTGAACCCGCGCAGGCTGGCAAAGCCACTGAGTGAGGCGACCTGGGTCATGGGTAGTTGCGTGTCGGTGAGCAACTGCTTGGCGGTGAGCAGTCGGCGCGTTTGCAGGTATTGCAAGGGCGACACGCCCCAGTGGGTCTCGAAAATGCGCCGGGTATGGCGTTCGCTCAGGCCCAGGCGCTGGGCTAACTGTGCGGCGGTAGGTGCGCCGTCACACCAGGGCTCAGGCGAGTCCAGCAAGCGCGCTGCCTGCCGGGCCAAGATGGCCGAGGCGTCTTGGGTGGACCACCGCGTGGTGGGCTCTGCCGGGGCGCTGCTGGGGGCCAGCTCGGGGCGGCAGCGCAAGCAGGGCCGAAAGCCGGCTTGCTCGGCCTGGGCCGCGAGCGGGAAAAAGCGGCAGTTTTCACGCTTGGGAACGCGCACTTTGCAAACCGGGCGGCAATAAATGCCGGTCGATGTCACGCCGATATAAAAACGCCCGTCAAACCGGCTGTCCCGCGTCTTGAGCGCCAGATAGCAGGCGTCGTCAGCGTGGGCCGTGTTGGAGACAGTGGCGGGGGTGGGCATAGGGCCATCATACGCAGCCGTTCAGGTAAAAACTGGCAGTTTCCGGCCATGTGGATGGGGCTGTGCCGCGCCTACAATGCCAGCCACAGACCGGGCCGAGTTTTGGCCATGCAATGACAGGGAAAAAATGCAGATTTCACCAACAATTTTCAAGGCCTATGACATTCGGGGCGTCGTGCCCTCCACGCTGACCGAAGGTGTCGCTTTGGGCCTGGGGCGCGCATTCGGAACCGTGGCCCTGGCGCAAGGCCAGACCACCGTGGCCGTAGGCCGTGACGGACGCCTGAGCGGCCCCGCGCTCTCCCAAGCGCTGATGCGCGGCCTGCAAGAGGCGGGCGTGGCGGTGATTGATGTGGGCATGGTCACCACGCCCCTGTTGTACTTCGCTGCCAACACGCTGTGCAGCAGCGGCATTCAGGTGACCGGCAGCCACAACCCCAAGGACTACAACGGCTTCAAGATGGTGATGGGTGGTCGGGCTATTTTTGGCGACGACATTCAGGCCTTGCGCCGCATGATGGAAGCCGAGACCTGGGTGCTCCAGGCGGGCGGTTCGCTTACCGCGCAAGACGTGCTGCCCGCCTACCGCGATCGCATCGTGGGCGACATCAAACTGGCGCGGCGCATCAAGATTGTGGTCGACTCTGGCAACGGCATTGCCGGTGCATCGGCCCCCGACATCTTGCGCGCCATTGGCTGCGATGTGCAGGAACTGCACAGCACGGTGGACGGCAATTTTCCCAACCACCACCCCGACCCCAGCAAGCCCGAGAACCTGCGCGACCTGATCGCCGCGCTGGCCAGTGGCGACGCAGAGTTGGGCCTGGCATTTGATGGTGACGGCGACCGTTTGGGCATCGTCACCAAAGACGGTACCAACATCTACCCGGATCGCCAGATGATGATGTTTGCGCAGGACGTGCTGTCACGCGCGCCTGGCGGCACCATCGTGTACGACGTGAAGTGTTCGCAGCAACTAGGGCCTTTCATTGCGGCGGCGGGTGGTGTGCCGATGATGTTCAAGACCGGCCATTCATTGATCAAGGCCAAGATGAAAGAGATTGACTCGCCGCTGGGTGGCGAGATGAGCGGCCATATCTTTTTCAAAGAACGTTGGTTTGGTTTTGACGACGGCACCTACGCCGGGTGCCGTTTGCTGGAAATCGTCAGCAAGGCAGCGGATGCCAGCGCACTACTGAACGCACTGCCGACCAGTTTTTCGACACCCGAACTCAACGTGCCGTGCGCCGAGGGTGAGCCCCCTGTCGTAGTGCAAACGTTGGTGGCGCAAGCGGCCTTTGACGCGCCCGCTGTGGTCAACACGATTGATGGATTGCGGGTCGACTGGCCCGATGGTTTCGGGCTGGTACGAGCATCCAACACCACACCGGTGCTGGTACTGCGCTTTGAAGGCCAGACCCAGGCCGCGCTGGACCGCATTCAAACCGCCATGCTGCAATTGCTGCGCAGCGTGAAGCCCGATGCCCAGTTTGAAAAGGCTGCGCATTGACTGCGGCGGTCCCCAAAGTACTGATCGTCAAGCTCTCGTCACTGGGTGACGTGGTGCACGCCATGCCGGCGGTGCAGGACTTGCGCAGCGCGTTTCCCGGCATTCAGATTGATTGGGTGGTGGAGAGTGCTTTTGTGCCTTTGGTGTCGCGCTGCGAAGGTGTGCGCCGCGTCATTCCTTGCGACTTGCGGCGTTGGCGCAAAAATGTGTTCTCCAGCCAGACGCGCCAGGAGTGGCGTGATTTCAAGACCGCGCTGCAAAGTGAAGCCTACGACGCGGTGATCGACTTGCAAGGCCTGAGCAAATCGGCGCTCGTGTCTTGGCTGGCGCACACCGCCGAGGGTGGGCACCGCATTGGTTTGGCCAACCGCACCGAAGGCTCTAGCTTTGAAGCACCCGCACGCTGGGTGGCGGACTTGGCCATCAAAATGGAACCGCGTGTGCACGCAGTGCAACGCTCACGTCTGCTGTGCGCCGAGGCCTTGGGGTTTGACGTGCCCAGCACACTGCGCTACGGGCTGGTGCCCGGCACGCTGGCAGCTTCGCCCACACCGCTGGCCACCACCAACCCCGCCCATTTGCATGGGCTGGAAGCCAACCCCTTTGCACCGCGCAAGCCGGTGGTGGCGCTGGTGCACGGCACGTCGCGTGCGGACAAACAGTGGCCGTTGCAGAACTGGATTGCATTGGGGCAACGCCTGAACCACAGCGGCTTTGAAGTGGCACTAGCCCACGGCAATGCATCTGAAAAAACCACCAGTGAGGCTATCGCCGCGCAGCTGGATGACGCCTGGGTCTGGCCCACCATGGCACTGGACGCCCTGACCGACACCATGGCGCGCTGTGCCGGTGTCGTGGGTGTGGACAGTGGCCTGAGCCACATTGCGGTGGCGTTGGGGCTGCCGCATGTGCAAATCTACAACTTTGACACCGCCTGGCGCACCGGGCCGCAGGGGGACGCACGCCAAGTGAGCGTGTTCGCATCGCCCCAGCCCGAAGTGGATGCCGTGTGGCAAGCCTGGGAGGGCCTGGCGACGCCAGTGCTATGCCGGTAGTGCGTTGGATTTACTCCGTATTCATGTGGCTGGCGCAGCCGCTGCTGCGCGCTAAGCTGCGCCGCCGCGCCCAGGCCGAGCCGGGTTACGGGGTGGCGATCGATGAGCGCTTTGGCACCTACACGCAGCCTGCTTCCACAGGTGCCGACCCCGATGCATTCATCTGGCTACATGCAGTCTCACTGGGCGAAGTACGGGCGTCGGCCGTGCTGGTGACACAGCTGCGTGCCGAGTTTCCCGGCATGCGCCTGTTGCTCACCCACGGCACAGCCACCGGCCGCGCCCAGGGCGCTGCGCTGTTGCAACCCGGCGATGTGCAGGTGTGGCAACCCTGGGACACGCCGGGCGCGGTGGGGCGCTTTCTGGCGCACTTCCGGCCACGCGTGGGCCTGTTGGTGGAGACCGAGGTCTGGCCGAACATGGT
>JBEEJM010000335.1:0-11602 GCA_041169205.1 Pseudomonadota bacterium
CCATCGCCAACGCCTGGGCCGATTTGCAGGCCCACACCGATGCGGGGGTGACGTTGAAACCCGACGCTTACCGGCTGGCGTTTTCTGACCCCGAGTTTTTGCTGCGCCGCGAGACACGCGGTATTCGCTTTCAGCTGGAAATGCTCAAACCCGATCTGGCGCAAAGCGAACTCGGCATTGAGCACACCGTGGTGGTCTTTGGCAGTGCGCGCTTTCCATCGCCAGAAAGCGCGCAGCGCAGCTTGGCGCAGGCCCAGAAAAGCAATGACGCGAAAGAGCTGGCCCTGGCCGAGCGCCACATGCGCAACGCCCACTACTACGAACAGGCCCGCCTGTTCGCGCGCTTGGTAGCCCAGTACAGCCAACAACAAGCACCGCCGGATCGCCTGTTCATTGCCACGGGCGGCGGCCCCGGCATCATGGAAGCGGCCAACCGGGGTGCCCACGAAATGGGGGCGCCCAATGTGGGGCTCAATATTGCGCTGCCGCATGAGCAGACGCACAACCCCTACATCACGCCCGACCTGTGCTTCAAGTTCCATTACTTTGCGCTGCGCAAAATGCATTTCATGATGCGCGCCAAAGCGCTGGTGGCTTTTCCCGGTGGCTTTGGCACGCTGGACGAGTTGTTTGAAGTGATCACCCTGGTGCAAACCGGCAAGGCCAAGGCCGTGCCTATCATTTTGTTTGGCACCGACTACTGGAAACGGCTGATCAACCTGGAGGTGCTGGTGGAAGAAGGTGCCATCTCGGAAGAAGACCTCAAGCTGTTTCAGACCACGGACGACCCGCAAGTGGCCTGGGACGCGATCAAAGACTTTTATCAGTTGCCTTGATGACTGACTGGAGGGCCGAGGGCTATTTCGGCCTTAACTTCCACGCTGCTTGCGAGCCCAGCCCCACCATGGCACCCAGTGTCCAGAAGACCACCGACACGCCCACCACCACACCGGCCGTGCCGAACACCATGGGCATGAGCACGCTGGAGATGTTGATGCTCATCAGCCGCAGCGCAATGGCTTGACCGTGCTGCGCGTGTGGGGTGATCTGGTGCAAGGTGCTCATGAGCATGGGCTGCACGGTGCCTAAGGTGAGGCCCAGCAGCACCGAGCACACACCCATGGACCAGGCCGACGGCATGAACGGGTAAATGCCAAACAACACGGCGGTAATAACCATGGCGCTGGTGACCACCGCCCATTCACGCAAATGACTCGCCAAGAGCGGCAACAGCACCCGCACCGACGCAGCGGCAATGGCAAAGCTGCCCAATATGGCGCCAATAACCGACGCACTGAAGCCCCGCTCGTGCCCCAACACCGGCACGACAAAGGTGTGGACATCCCAGCAGCTGGACAGCAACCAGTTGACCAGCAGCAGGCGGCGCATCAGAGGCTCGCGCAGCAATGGCCAGGCGCTGGTGCTGGCACCTTCGGGCGTCTGCGCAGGCGGCAGCTCGGGCGTGCTGCGCACACACAGCCATGCCAGCGCTGGTGCCAGCGCCGTGAGCGCAAACGCCGCCACAAAGCCGTTGCGGTCCGCAGCGGTGCCGCCCATCCACAGGCCCGCATGGTCGATGAGCAAGCCCACGCACACCGGGCCTAAAAAGTTGGATACGGCCGGGCCGATGGACAGCAGACTGAACACGCGGCGCAGCTCGCTGGCATCGTGCGCGGCGCGGCCCACATGGCGCTGCAAGGCGATGGATGCGCCGCCAGTGGCACCGCCCATCAGCAACGCGCTGATACACAGCACATAAAAGTTAACGAACACTGCCGCCAGCGTGCCTCCGATCATGGCGGCACCTATCGCAAGCGCCACCGGACGGCGCAGGCCGTGGCGATCTGCAAACCGTCCCGCAGGCAAGGCCAGAAATACTTGGGTAAGTGAAAACAATGCCAGCAAAAAACCCACCGCCAATGGGCCGTAACCCTGCTGCAGCGCCCACAGCGGTGCCGCCATGCGCATGCCCGCCATGCACGCGTGAATGCACACCTGCCCCGCCACCAGGCGTAGCACTTGAACGGCGCTTTGCTTGGAGTGCAGCGGAGCGTGCGCGCTGCCGGGTGTCATAGCATGCGATTTTGGATGGCGGATTCGTTGCCGTCGCTGCTAGCCGTATCCAGGTCTTTGTCCACGGGAATTAGCGCCTGCGATGCGCCTTCGGGCAAGGCTTCCACTTTTTTCAGTGCACGGTTCATGGCACGGGTCCGCACGTCGGCATCGGTCAGGGTTTTGAGTACGGTTTCGGTTTGCGTGCGTGCCTTGTCCAGCATGCCGCCAAACTTGCCGAACTCGGTCTTGACCGCGCCCAGCACTTGCCAGACTTCACTAGAACGCTTTTCCAGCGCCAGGGTGCGAAAGCCCATTTGCAACGAGCTCAGCATGGCCAGCAAGGTGGTGGGCCCGGCCAGCGTGATGCGGTGCTCGCGCTGCAGGCCTTCCATCAGCCCAGGGCGGCGCAACACCTCGGCATACAGGCCTTCGGTGGGCAAAAACAAAATGGCGAAGTCGGTGGTGTACGGCGGCTCCACATATTTTTCGGAAATCGATTTGGCCTCCAACCGGATGCGCGCCTCCAGGGCCTTGCCTGCCGCTTCGGCGGCCACCGCGTCGGCGCGACCTTGGGCATCGAGCAGGCGTTCGTAGTCTTCGTTGGGAAACTTGGCGTCGATGGGCAACCACAGCGGCTCGCCCGTATCGGACTTGCCTGGCAGCTTGATGGCAAAGTCAACCACGTTTTTGCTGCCCGGGCGCGTGGCCACCTGCACGGCGTACTGGTCCGGCACAAACACCTGCTCCAGCAGACCGGCCAGCTGTGCCTCGCCAAACATGCCGCGTGTTTTGACGTTGGTGAGCAAGTGCTTGAGGTCGCCCACGCCTTGCGCCAGCGACTGCATCTCGCCCAGGCCTTTGTGCACCTGCTCCAGCCGCTCGGCCACTTGCTTGAAGCTTTCGCCCAGGCGCGTCTGCAAGGTAGTCTGCAACTTCTCGTCGACCGTGGCCCGCATTTCGTCGAGCTTGGCAGTGTTGGTGGTTTGCAGCTGGGCCAACTGCACCTCGAGGGTCTGACGAATCTCGGCCATGCGGCGGGCGTTGGACTCGGACACCTGGCTGAGCTGGGTGGTCAGCGTGTCTGACAAAGACTTTTGCATCAGCGTGAGTTGCTGGCCAAAGGCGTCAATCTGCGTGTTCTGGGTGCGGGTAGATTCCGCGCCCTGCTGCACCAGTGTCTGCTGAAAAGTGGCCAGGTTTTGCGTGAGCTCCTGGCGGCCACCGCGGGAAGACTCGGTGATCTCGGTGCGCAACTCGCGCTCCAGGCGCTCGGTGGCGGCTTGCAACTGGGCGCGCAAGTCTTGTAGCTCTTTGCGCTGTAGTTGCTGCGCCAAGTCGTCACCGCCGCCGCGCGCAGAACGCAGCAACCAAAAGACTGCGAACAGGTTCAACAGCCCGAACGTCAACACCATAGCCAACACCAGCCACACCCACCACGGAAAATCGGTCAAACCAACACCTCCGGGTTCAGCGGCGTGAGCGGTTTGCCGTGCACCAGGTAGCCAATCAGGTTGTCCGCTGCCAGCATGGCCATGGCGCGGCGCGTGCCCACCGTGGCGCTGGCAATGTGCGGGGTCAGCACCACATTGGGCACGGTGAGCAAATCGGGGTGAACCTTGGGCTCGCCTTCAAACACGTCCAGCCCTGCGGCCGCAATGCGTTTGTCTCGCAAAGCTGCCGCCAACGCAGCGTCATCCACGATACCGCCGCGCGCAATGTTGACCAGCGTGGCGGTAGGCTTCATCAGCGCCAGCTCAGGCGCACCAATGGTGTGATGCGAGGCGGCGGAATAAGGCACCACCAGCACCACATGGTCGGCGGTTTTCAGGAGCTCGTCTTTGCCCACGTAGGCGGCACGGCATTCGGCCTCGGTAGCCGCATCGAGGCGGCTGCGGTTGTGATAAATGACTTTCATGCCAAAGCCCAAGGCACCGCGCTTGGCGATGCCCTGCCCGATGCGGCCCATGCCGATGATGCCCAGCGTGGAGCCATGCACTTCGCAGCCCGAGAACATGTCGTAAGCCCAGCGCGTCCATTGGCCAGCGCGCAAGTAGTGCTCGCTTTCGGTCACGCGCCGTGCGGTGGCCATGAGCAAGGCAAAGCCAAAGTCGGCGGTGGTTTCGGTCAGCACGTCGGGTGCGTTGGTGGCCAGCACGCCCGCCTTGGTCATGGCGGGCACATCAAAGTTGTTGTAGCCCACGGCCATGTTGGCGCAGATTTTGAGCTGTGGGCAGCGGGCCAGCAAACTCGCGGTGATCGCATCCGCACCAGTGGTGAAGGCACCGACTTTCCCCTGCAAGCGCCGGGCCAGTTCATCAGCGCTCCAGGCGTCATCGCTCTGATTGGACTCCACCGCAAAGTGTTGGCCTAGGTGCGCCAGCACCTCCGGGAAGACAGCACGGGTGACAAGGATGGAAGTTTGGGCCATCGTTCAGTCCATCCAGTGCGTGAAATCGGCCACCGGTACGCGCGGTGTGTGGAAGGTGTTGACCACTTCGGCCTTGTCGGCATAGCCCAGCGACATGCCACAAACCAGCATTTCATCAGGCCCCGCGCCAATGTGCTCCAGCACGATTTTGTTAAACCCGTTCCAGGCCGCTTGTGGGCAGGTGTCCAGGCCGCGACCACGTGCGGCGACCATGATGTTTTGCATAAAACCGCCATAGTCCACCAGCGAGCCCCGGCCCATGATGCGGTCCACGGTAAACATCAGCCCCACGGGTGCATCGAAAAACTTGAAGTTACGCTGGTGCTGCAGGTGCATCTTGTCTTTGTCGCCCTTGCCAATACCCAACAGACCGTACAGGCCCCAACCGTTCTCACGGCGGCGGTCGATATAGGGGCTGGTCCACTGCGTGGGGTAGTAGTCGTACTCCTCCACATATTCGGCCGCCAAAGCCGGATTGGCGCGCATGGCGTCGTGGGCTGCGCAAGCTTTGTCGACGAGGGCGTCACGGCTTTTGCCTTGCAGCACATACACGCGCCAGGGCTGGCAATTGGTGCCAGAAGGTGCGCGACTGGCCACTTCCAGAAGGGCCTCAATATCGCTACGGGCCACGCTTTGTTGCGTGAAGGCCCGCACCGACATGCGCGAGGTGATGGCTGCTTCTACTTCTGTCCGATTCATCGCAAAGTCTCCAATACAGTTTTCAATTTTTCGGGCAATGCTGCAGGGCGCCGCGTGCGCGCATCCACATACACATGAACAAAATGTCCTTTGGCAGCGCACAGAGGCTCGCTGCCAAAAATACCGACCTCGTAGCGCACGCTGGAGGTGCCCCTATGCGCCACCCGAATACCGACCTCCACCGTCTGCGGAAACGCCAGCGGCGCAAAGTAGTTGCACTGGGTCTCGATCACCAACCCGATGGTGTCGCCCGCATGGATGTCCAGCGCGCCTTGTTCGATCAGATAGGCGTTCACTGCGGTATCAAACCAACTGTAATAGACCACATTGTTCACATGCCCGTAGGCGTCGTTGTCCATCCAGCGGGTGGTGATGGGCCGCAAAACCCGGTAGGCGCTGCGTGCCTCGGGGTGGGGTTTAGGGGGCTTGTTTTCCTGCATGCGGTGATTTTGCCAGCCACGGGAGTCGGCGCTTGGTACGGGGTCTCCTTTGTGACGGGCGTATGAATTGCACTGGCAAACGCTGCGCATTAGAAAAATGTCACTAATTTGCTGCAACGCAACAAAAAGTCCTTGCAATGGGCATGCGGCTGCCTATAATTCCAAACATGCTGCACTGCAACATAGCCAGATCGCGAGACTGGCCTAGGGAGCGGATAAGAAGCAGATCGTAATTTTGACCTTAACTTCTGGAGAATTTATATGCTGACCGTAGAACAAGTTGTTGCTTCCCACAAAGCCAATATCGAAACTCTGTTTGGCCTGACCAACAAAGCTTTCGAAGGCGTTGAGAAGATTGTTGAACTGAATCTGACCGCTTCCAAGGCTGCCCTGTCTGAAGTGGCTGAGCACACCCAATCCGTTCTGAGCGTGAAAGACGCACAAGAACTGATGGCTCTGCAATCCAACCTGATGCAGCCCTTGGCTGAAAAGACTGCTGCTTACAGCCGTCACCTGTATGACATCGCGACCGCCGCCACTGCCGAGTTCACCAAGGCTGCTGAAGGCCAGGCTGCTGATGCACAAAAGAAGTTTGCTGACCTGGTTGACAGCGCTGCCAAGAACGCACCTGCTGGCTCCGAGTCCGTGGTTGCCTTGATGAAGAGCTCTGTGGCTGCTGCCAACAACGCGCTGGAATCCGTGCAAAAGGCTGTCAAGCAAGCAACTGAAACGGCTGAAGCCAATTTCACTGCCGCTGCCGCCACTGCAACTAATGCCACCAAGCAAGCTGCAAAAAAGCGTTAATTTGAGAGGGGTGCCTAAAAAGCCACAATTTTTGATGGCCCCCTAGAAACACAGGGAAAACCCTGACATAATTTACCTAATTCAGAAACTCTTAATTAAGTTTCTACCGGTTGTCTCCTCGGGTCCTTTCGAAACCTCTAGGTTCAGGGATCCCTTAAGGCCTCGTTGCAAAACGAGGCCTTTTTTTTGACTCCATCACGGCGTCACGGCTGGACACGCGTTTTGGCGGCAATCGCCGCACGCAGATTCGGCAACTGCAACAGCATGGCCTGACGCCCTGCCTCGATGGAGCGTTTGCGCGAACTGAAATCTGAGCTGGCAATACCGTTGAGCGCGGGCCGCACCACCACATCGGCGTCTTTAAGCTCGAAGGTATTGATGCTTAGCCCCATGATGGCAAAAGTTTGCAACAAAATCTCCAAGGTACCGCCCGACAGGTTACCGTCTGGCGGGCTGGAGATGTCCACCGCAATCACCAGCTCCGAGCCCATTTTCCTGGCAGCCCGCACCGGCACCGGGGACACCAAGCCCCCATCGACGTAATCGCGCCCCGATATGCGGACTGGCTGAAACACACCCGGCACCGAACTGGATGCGCGTACCGCCGTGCCCGTGTCACCGCGCTGGAAGAGCATGTCACGCCCGCTGTTAAGGTCGGTCGCCACAATGCCCAGAGGCAGGCGCATGTCTTCGATCAGCCGGGAGCCAACCTGGGTGTTGACGTAGCGCGCCAAAGCGTCGCCCCGCAGCACTCCACGGCTGAACAGTGGCAAGGTCCAATCGGCAATGGTGGCCTCTTCCATGTTTTCAGCAATGCGCTGGAGTTGGCTGCCAGTTTTGCCACTGGCATAGATAGCGGCGACCAAACTACCTGCGGATGTGCCTGCCACAAAGTCGGGGCGAATGCCCGCCTCTTCCAGCACCTGGATCACCCCCACATGGGCAAAACCACGTGCCGCGCCACCACCCAACGCCAGTCCGACTTTGGGAGGAATTTTTACCTCAAGCGGCACCGGAGTCGGTACGGGAGTAACGACCACTAAGGGCGGGATCTCAGGTGTCGGAACAGTTGCACAGCCTACGAGCAGCAGGCCGGCCAGCCACAGGGAGGCTGATTTCAGGGATTCAAAACGGGTAAAACGCATTTTATTGAGAATGATTCTTGTTTGATGTATAGTTTCACCACCGATCATTACACAGCCCGCCGTAACCTTATGAACATGACCAAAAACACAGCCGTCGCTCTCAGTCTGCTGGCCTTGCTGGGCACTTCCAGCGCGCAAGAGCAGGTTTTGAACATCTACTCGGCCCGCCATTACCCCACCGATGAAGCGCTGTACTCCAACTTCACGAAAGCCACGGGCGTCAAGATCAACCGCGTGGACGCCGACGACGCCGGCATACTGGCCCGACTGAAGGCAGAAGGCACCGCCTCACCCGCCGATGTCATCTTGTTGGTCGACGCCAGCCGCCTTTGGCGTGGCGAGGTGGATGGCCTTTTCCAGCCCATTAAGTCCAACGTATTGGATGATGCGATTCCCGCGCAATACCGGGGCAAGGCCACTGCAGAGGGTTCCACCCCGTGGTTTGGTTTCTCAACCCGCGCGCGGGTGGTGGTGTACGACAAGGTCAAGGTAAAGCGGGAAGACGTGGATACCTATGAGGAGTTGGGTGACCCCAAGAACAAGGGGAAACTCTGCATCCGCTCGGGCTCGCACCCCTACAACCTGTCCTTGTTCGGTGCCGTCACAGAACACCTGGGTGACGCTGCCGCCGAACAATGGCTCAAAGGCATGGTCGGCAATATGGCACGCTCCCCCAAGGGCGGCGATACCGACCAGATCAAGGCCGTGGCATCGGGCGAATGCAGCATTGCTGTAAGCAACACCTACTACATTGCGCGCCTGATGCGCTCCACTTTACCCGAAGACAAAGCGGTGATGGACCGCGTAGGCATTGTGTTTCCCAACCAAAACAGCTGGGGCACACACGTCAACATCGCCGGGGGTGCTGTGGCACGCTATGCCAAAAACCCTGGCAATGCAGTCAAATTTCTGGAATATCTGGCCAGCCCACAGGCCCAGGACCACTTTGCCAACGGTAACAACGAATGGCCGGCCGCGAAAGGCGTGAAAATCGCCAACACGGCGCTCGAAGCCATGTCGGGGGGCAGCTTCAAGAGTGAGACCATCCCCATCAGTATCGTAGGCATGAACCAAGTCAAGGTGCAGCAAATGCTGGACCGTGTGGGTTTCAAATAGGCGGCATCATGATGAAGATTCTTGGATTTGCGGTACTCTTTTTTGTACTGGTTGCCGCTGCCGTATTGGCAGCGGGTCAGCTGGGCCTGCTCACGGGGCAGACTCCCAAAGATTTGGGCATCCATGACGGGCGACTCAAGCAGCCGTCCTTCACGCCCAACAGTGTCAGCAGCCAGGCCGATCTCTACCCCAACCACCCTCAACGCGACTATGCACGTATTGCGCCCCTGCAATTTGCGGGTGATGCGGACAAGGCGATGGACAAGTTGGAGAAAACTCTGCGCGCCACAGATCGCACGGTGATCATCACACGCGATGCTGGCTATCTGTACGCCGAGTCTTCCACCCCACTGCTCAAATTTACGGACGATTTGGAGTTCTGGCTGGACCGCCCTGCGGGCGTCATTCAGCTGCGTTCAGCGAGCCGATTGGGGCGCAAAGATTTCCATGTCAACCGGGAGCGCATCGAAAAAATAAGGGCCCAGTTCACACAGAACTGAGCCCTCTTTTCGGTTTCGCTTTATCTAACGCGATTCGGGTCGATCAGCCCGCAGTCGCTTCTTCGGGTTTGGACTTACCCTCCTTCTTGAGCAAAGGCTGAATATCAAGCAAGACTTCGGTCTTGCTTTCATCCTTGTCGTCCAGATCGACTGTCAACCGGCCACCGTCGGTCAGCCGGCCAAACAACAATTCATCGGCCAAGGCACGGCGAATGGTGTCCTGAATGAGTCGTTGCATGGGACGTGCGCCCATCAGCGGATCGAAACCCTTCTTGGCCAGATGCTTGCGCAACTTGTCAGTAAAAGTGACATCCACTTTCTTCTCGGCCAGCTGCGTTTCCAACTGCAACAAGAACTTGTCCACCACCCGCAGGATGACGTTTTCGTCCAGCGCCTTGAAGCTGACCACCGCATCCAGACGGTTGCGGAACTCGGGAGTGAACAGCCGCTTGATGTCGGCCATTTCGTCACCCGACTCACGCGGATTGGTAAAGCCAATGGTGGCCTTGTTCATGGTCTCGGCCCCGGCATTCGTCGTCATGATGATGATGACGTTGCGGAAGTCGGCCTTGCGTCCGTTGTTGTCAGTCAGGGTGCCATGGTCCATGACCTGCAGCAGCACGTTGAAGATGGCCGGGTGGGCTTTTTCGATTTCATCGAGCAACAGCACGCAATGCGGCTTCTTGGTGATGGCTTCGGTTAACAAGCCCCCTTGGTCAAAGCCCACATAGCCAGGAGGTGCACCGATCAAACGGCTCACCGCGTGCTGCTCCATGTATTCGCTCATATCAAAGCGAATCAGGTCGATGCCCATGATGTAGGCCAGCTGTTTGGCGGCCTCCGTCTTGCCCACGCCAGTGGGGCCACTGAAGAGGAACGAGCCAATCGGTTTGTCGCCCTTGCCCAAACCCGAGCGCGCCATCTTGACGGCAGACGCCAGCATGTCGATCGCTTTGTCCTGGCCAAACACGACGTTGCGCAGATCGCGCTCCAGGGTCTTTAGCTTGCCACGGTCGTCATTGGACACATTGGCGGGGGGAATGCGGGCAATCTTGGCCACAATCTCTTCCACCTCGGTTTTACCAATCGTTTTCTTGCGCTTGCTCGCCGGCAAAATGCGTTGGGCAGCGCCGGCTTCGTCGATCACGTCAATGGCTTTGTCAGGCAAGTTGCGATCGTTGATGTACTTGGCGCTGAGCTCGGCCGCCGCTTGCAGCGCAGCCACAGCGTACTTGACGTTGTGGTGCTCTTCAAAGCGGGATTTGAGCCCTTTAAGAATGTCCACGGTCTGCTCGATCGTGGGCTCCACCACATCCACCTTTTGGAAGCGACGTGACAATGCCGCGTCTTTCTCAAAGATGCCACGGTATTCAGTGAAGGTCGTCGCGCCAATGCACTTGAGTGCGCCCGAACTCAACCCCGGTTTCAACAGGTTGGACGCGTCCAGGGTTCCGCCCGAAGCGGCACCGGCACCAATCAGGGTGTGAATTTCGTCAATGAAGAGCACCGCGTTCGGCTTGTCTTTGAGTGCCTTCAAAACGCCCTTAAGACGCTGCTCAAAGTCACCGCGGTACTTGGTTCCGGCCAGCAAAGCGCCCATGTCCAAGGAGTAGACAATGGCTTCCGCCAAAATGTCTGGCACGTCGTTTTGGGTAATGCGCCAGGCCAAGCCCTCGGCAATCGCGGTCTTGCCCACACCGGCCTCGCCAACCAGCAAGGGGTTGTTTTTGCGGCGGCGGCACAAAATTTGAATGACGCGCTCTACCTCGTATTCGCGGCCGATTAGGGGGTCAATCTTGCCGTCCTTGGCCAATTGGTTCAAGTTGACCGTGAACTGCTCTAGGGGTGACGCTTTTTCGTTCTTCTCGTTTCCGCCCTCTTCGCCTTCCACTGGCGCGTCGTTGGACTTGGTCACCTCTGGGGGATCACTTTTCTTGATGCCGTGGGCAATGAAATTGACCACATCCAGTCGCGTGACACCCTGCTGGTGCAAGTAGTACACAGCATGCGAGTCCTTCTCGCCAAAAATGGCGACCAGCACGTTGGCACCGGTGACCTCCTTTTTGCCACTGCCCGTCGACTGCACGTGCATGATGGCGCGCTGAATCACGCGTTGGAATCCGAGCGTGGGCTGGGTGTCCACCTCATCGGTGCCCGCCACCTGCGGGGTGTTGTCTTTGATGAAATTCGAGAGTGACTTGCGCAGGTCGTCGATATTGGCCGAGCAAGCACGCAAGACCTCTGCCGCACTGGGGTTGTCCAGCAAGGCGAGCAACAAATGTTCCACGGTAATGAACTCGTGGCGCTGCTGGCGCGCTTCTACAAACGCCATATGCAGGCTAACTTCTAGTTCTTGGGCAATCATGCGATTTCCTTTTGCCTTGCGTTGATGATTAACTGTAAACCGTTTTCAGA
>JBEEJM010000336.1:0-6803 GCA_041169205.1 Pseudomonadota bacterium
CGCGAGGCGGTCGACTTTTTGCGCTACTACGCCGATGAGGCCGAGCGCATCATGCAGCCCATCGACCTGCCCGGCGCGCATGCAGGAGTGACACTGGGTGTCACGGGTGAAACCAACACCCTGCGCCTCACCGCGCGCGGCGTGTGGGTGTGTATCAGCCCGTGGAACTTTCCGCTGGCCATCTTTGCCGGCCAAGTGGCCGCAGCCTTGGCCACCGGCAACACGGTGCTGGCCAAACCCGCCGAGCAAACCCCCGGTGTCGCAAAAGCCGCAGTCGATCTGCTGCACGCCGCCGGTGTGCCGGTAGATGCCTTGCAGCTGCTGCACGGCCCAGGCGAAACCGTGGGTGCTGCGCTGGTCGCGCAACCCGGCGTGGCGGGCGTGGTGTTCACCGGCTCCACCCAGGTCGCCAAAATCATCAACCGTGCGCTCGCCGCCAAAGACGGAGCCATCGTCCCGCTGATTGCCGAGACCGGCGGCATCAACGCCATGCTGGTGGACAGCAGCGCGCTGCCCGAGCAGGTGGTCGACGCGGTGGTGATGAGCGCGTTTCGCAGTGCCGGCCAGCGCTGCTCGGCGCTGCGCCTGCTGTGCGTGCACGAGGGCATTGCCGACCACGTCATCGCCATGATCCAGGGCGCGGCCCACGAGTTGTCTGCAGGCAACCCGGCCTTGTTGGAAACCGACGTGGGCCCGGTGATTGACCGTGAGGCCTTTGACGGCATCCAGAGGCACATTGCACGCCTAAAAAGTGAATCAAAAGTGCTACTAGCCCCCGTGGAAACTGCGCAAACAGCTACAAATTTAATAGCGCCGCACGCCTTTGAGGTCGCCCGCATTGCCGATGTGCAAGCCGAAATTTTCGGCCCGGTGCTGCAGGTGGTGCGCTGGAGCGGCAACCCGCAGGACGTAATAGCCCAGATCAACGCCTTGGGTTATGGCCTGACGCTGGGCATTCAGACCCGCATCGACAGCCGGGCGCAGGCGCTGGCTGCGGCGGCGCATGTGGGCAACATCTACATCAACCGCAACATGATTGGCGCCGTGGTGGGCGTGCAGCCGTTTGGCGGTGAGGGCCTGAGCGGCACGGGGCCCAAGGCGGGTGGGCCGCATTACCTCTACCGCTTTTGTGCGGAACAAACCGTCACCGTGAACACCACGGCGGCGGGCGGCAACGCGGCGTTGTTGGCGCGTTAGGGCGGCGGCTGGTGGCGAAACTGGGTATAGACTGAGGCCACAAAATATCAGTCACTGGAGACATAAAGATGATGGACACAACCCCTTCGTTGGCAGCATCGCAGCGTGCGCTGCTGGGTGACCGGGTGCTGCTGGTGGCCGTGGGCTTGAGCGCCCTGGCCAGCGTGGCGCTGGGCCTGCAATTCGTGGACTCGGGCCTGGCGCTGGGCATGACCGCCGCCTTGCTGCTGCTGGCCGGTGTGGGCTATGCCCTTGCGCGTGGCACCGGGGCCAGTCGCTATGTGCTGACGTTTGTGCTGGTGGGTTTTGTGGCGCTGCACATTCAGCTGGCGCGGGGCATGATCGAATTTCACTTTGGCGTGTTCGTGGTGCTGGCCTTCTTGCTGGTGTACCTGGACTGGAAAGTGATTGTCTTTGGCGCGGCCATGTTTGCGGTGCACCACATCGCGTTTGACCGTCTTCAAGCCTCGGGCATGGGGTTTTATTGCCTGTCGGAATCCAACTTCACGCTGGTGCTGCTGCACGCCGCGTATGTGGTGGTGCAGTGCGCCGTCGAGGTGGTGCTGGCGGTCAATATGAACCGCGCTGCCCGCGAAGGTGACGAGCTGGGCGCACTGGTGGCCAGTGTCAACCGGGCTGACAGCATTGCGCTCAACGTGGGGTCTGTTGCAACCGCCACGCCAGGCGGCAACGCGCTCAAGCTGACGCTGGGCCGCATGGAGTCTGCGGTGGCCAGCGTGCGCAGCGGTGCGCACGGCATTGAAGTGGCCTGTTCCGAGATTGCCAGCGGCAACCACGACCTGAGCAACCGCACCGAGCAGACCGCCGCCAACCTGCAGCGCGCCAGCAGCAGCATGGCGGCGCTCACCGGCACCGTGCGCCAGTCGGCGGACAGCGCACGCCAGGCCAACCAGCTCGCCATGACGGCCAGCGCCGTGGCCGCGCAAGGGGGCGAGGTGGTGGCCCAGGTGGTGCAAACCATGCAAGGCATTAACGAATCGAGCCGCAAGATTTCCGACATCATCAGCGTGATTGATGGCATCGCCTTTCAGACCAATATCTTGGCGTTGAATGCCGCCGTAGAGGCGGCCCGCGCGGGCGAGCAGGGCCGTGGCTTTGCGGTGGTGGCGAGCGAAGTGCGCTCTCTGGCGGGCCGCTCTGCCGAGGCTGCCAAAGAAATCAAGGCGCTCATTGGTGCCAGCGTGCAGCGGGTGGAGCAGGGCAGCGCGCTGGTCGGCCAGGCGGGCACGACCATGACCGAAGTGGTGAGCAGCATTCGCCGCGTGACCGACATCATGGGCGAGATCAGTGCGGCCACCAACGAGCAAGCCGCCGGAGTCGCCGAAGTGAGCGACGCCGTGGCGCAAATGGACCAGGCCACCCAGCAAAACGCTGCACTGGTGGAGCAAATGGCCGCAGCGGCAAGCAGCCTCAAATCACAGGCCGAAGACCTGGTGCAGACCGTGGCCGTATTTGCAACAACCGATGGTGCGCGCCAGGCAACTCGCCAGTTCCGAAGTGCCCCGGCGCACAAAGTGACTCCACGCATGGCACCAGCGCCCAGACCCCTGAACCTTCCCAGTAACCGACCGGCCCCCAAGCTTGCACCCAAGGCAGCTGCGCTCAAAACCAGTGTTCCCAAGGTGGGCTTGAGCCCACGACCTGCAGCGTCAACCCCACCTACACCGCCCAAGATCCAACCCAAGCCGGCTGCTGGCGATGACGAGTGGGAAACCTTCTAACGTTGACGTGCTGAGGGCTTAGGCGGTGCGCGGCTTGACCTTGCTGGCCGCCAGTTTGGCCTGCGTGCGGGCCACTTCGACATCGGCGTCGTGCACCAGGGCCACGCCCATGCGGCGCTTCACAAAGCTCTCGGGTTTGCCGAACAGGCGGATCTCGCTGTTGGGCACGCGCATGGCATCGGCCACGCCGTCAAACACAATGCCTTTGGCTTCCACGCCGCCGTAAATCACAGCGCTGGCACCCGGGCTCTTGAGCGCGGTGCTCACGGGCAAACCCAGAATGGCGCGGGCGTGCAGCTCAAATTCGTTTTGCCACTGCGTGATCATGGTCACCATGCCGGTGTCGTGCGGGCGCGGGCTCACTTCGCTGAACCACACCTTGTCGCCCTTGACGAACAGCTCCACGCCAAACAGGCCCAGGCCCGAGGGCTTGCCGTCGTGGCCTTGCCCCAGGTTGTCGGTGACGGCCTTGGAGACGCGGCGCGACTCGGCCAGCGCGGTGGGCGTCATGGGGTGCGGTTGCCAGCTTTCGACATAGTCGCCGTTGACTTGCACATGGCCGATGGGGTCGCAAAAATGCGTTTCGATTTCGCCACTGGCACCCATGGCGCGCACGGTGAGCTGGGTGATCTCGTAGTCAAAATCAATGAAGCCTTCGACGATGATGCGGCCCGGCCCCACGCGGCCGCCCGACATGGCGTAGTCCCATGCGGTCTTCACGTCGGCAGGGCCGTCGATCTTGCTCTGGCCTTTGCCCGAGCTGCTCATCACCGGCTTGACGATGCAGGGGTAACCAATGCCGGGCTTGCCATCCACGCCGTCGATGGCCGCCTGCAACTCGTCCAGCGAATCGCAGAACTGGTAGGGGCTGGTGGGCAGGCCCAAAGTCTCAGCGGCCAGGCGGCGAATGCCTTCGCGGTCCATGGTCAGGCGCGCAGCGCGTGCGGTGGGGATCACACGCACCGTGCCTGCTGCTTCCAGCGCTTGCAGCATGGGCGTGGCAATGGCTTCAATCTCGGGCACCACCAGGTGCGGGCGCTCGGCCTCAATCAGCGCTTTGAGCTGCGCCGGGTCGCTCATGGTGATGGTGCGCGCGTGGTGCGCCACCTGCTGGCCGGGCGCGTTGTCGTAGCGGTCCACCGCAATGGTTTCCACGCCCAGGCGCTGCAGCGCGATCAAGACTTCTTTGCCCAACTCGCCGCTGCCCAGCAGCATGACTTTGGTGGCGTTGGGGGACAGGGGTGTGCCGAGGGTCGTCATTCAAAAAGCTCCGTCTAAGTTAAAAAATTGCTTGCACATCAGCATGGTCTTACTTCAGCCAGCGTTTTGCATCTTTAAGAAGTAACAGCAGTTGCTGCTCGCGCAAGGGCGACTGAATAAATCCAAAGCGGGTGTAGAACGCCGCGGCTTCCTTGTCGAGGGGGTGCGTCAACATGGCGCGCACACCAGCTTGCTCGCCAATAAGCACCGTGCGTCGTATCGCATCCTGCAATAAACCAAACCCAATGCCGCGCCCTTGATCGTTCTTGGATACAGCCAGGCGGGCCAAAATCACGACGGGCAGCGGATAGTGGCCCATTCCCTTGCGAATGCGATCTGGTGCGTCCAGCGTATCAATTTGACCGACCGTCAGGCTGAAATAGCCAACCAGTCGGTCATCGTCAGTGGCCACAAATGTCTTTGAAGACCCTGCACCTTGCGCTTGTCTGGCATGTCGAATGAGCCAATCGTTGAGGGACAGTTTGCCGCAATCAAATCCTTCGAGATTGTGCTGCGCTCCCAAAGGCTCGGGACTTTGCAAGCTCACTGCGCTGCCCAGGGTGCCTTACGAGTGAAAAGCTCGCGCAATCCACGATTGGGCTGCTCTGGCTGATCTAGCAAATCCATAAAGGCTTGGTACTGGGCACCTGAAACCATGAACAGCCGTTGGTCGAGCAGCGTTTGTTCAGCCGCCAGGCAGGCACTGTCCAGAATGAAGTCCGTAAGCGACTTGTGCGCGACCTCGGCTGCACGGCGCAATACCACTTCTTGCTCTTGGGTGGCACGCAATCCCAAGCGGGCTGAACGGGTCGTTGGTGATGCTACGGCAGACATTGGGAAGCCTTGGGATGTGAAGCTAAGACTGCCATGTTAGTACAAATGACATACAAAGTCCAATCTACTGTGGAACTGTAGTACCGCTATATGTGGGAGGCCCATTCAACTCCTCGGCGCAACCGATTCACGAATGTTTTTTTGATTCAGTTCTGTCACGCTGGAAAGTCTTGCAATCAACTGATTGGCCTCACTGGTCATACCGTCATATAGATCCAAAATGTTGCGGTCGAAGTCACTACTGTCGTCAGCTGCCAACTTGAACAATTGGAGTTGATTGAGCAGGTTATTGAGTACATGCTGTGCTGCGTGTGTCATTGACAGGTAAAGCTCCTGTTTTTCACGCTCGGCCTGTGCTTTTTGCTCCGCAATGCGCAATTCAGCCTCGGCAATTGATGCTCTGAGGTCGGACTCCTGCTGGGTTTTCTCCAGTGCCAAGCGCGCCTTGAGTTGATGCCGCATCCTGTCGATCTGGTAAAGAACGCTGTGATGATCGCTTGGCGAAACGACCATTTCAAAGTCCAAATCACCGCCAGCAATTCTGCGCGAGGCTTCACCAAGGTCCGCGGGTTCGCCACCCAGGCTTTGCATCAAACTGCGAATAACCACAATTGCAAACCCAATGCCTGTCACCATGCACAGCGCCAATATGACAAGTAGCAATTGATATGAGGTAGCTATGCGCTCGCGCGCCATGGTCTCAGCAGCCAGGTTACGCTCTTTTGTCATCTGAACTACCAAATCGATGGCTTGGCGATGATCCTGGTAGGCAGCACGCATTCGGACCAAATTTGCGCCAGCGGCCAGTTGGTCGTCGGCCAGCACAGCAGGGATAAATTCGTTGATCCCGACTCGAAAAAATTCCGCTGCAGGATCATGTGATCGTTTTAGAAATGCTGCGGCCAGTTCGCCGTCCAGAGGCTCCTTGCTCCAAAACTCATGGCGGCTGTCGTATTCCATCTTGAGTTGTCGAAACTTTGCAATCTGTTCATTCTTCTCATCGGGACTCTTGACCTGAGCCAACTGCAGTGCCGTCAAATAGGATTCGAGGATGTAGGCTGGCGGAGGTAATATGTCTGCGATCAAGTCCTTGCCCTGGACGATGCGTTGGTACACGGGGCCGTTGACCTCGACTTCGGCAAGCGTTTTAAGAGTCCAGGCGCCGTAGGCAGAAAACCCCAGAATGAACACCGCGACAAGCGCAAAAAAACGTTGCGCCAATGGCAGTCGGCTGAAAGAATTCATGATCTACTACTCCAGATTTTGAGCTGGCGCGGACTCACCACGTTAGCTTTTCTAGCCGAAATTTTAGTGGGATTCGAGGGATCTATCTCAGCGTCGGTCATCAAAAGCCGCGTATCGGCAACTGCTTGCCTACGGTAGCTATGGAGGGATGCAGATCACAAATCTCTATGTCCGCAGCCCACTATCAGCGACCACCAACTGGGTATATGTCGGATTGCCATAAAGACGACACTGTTGAACGGCAGCAACGCGGGCATTGCAATCCCCTAGCCAATACAAGCAACACACTCCCCACCCACAAATTTAGGGGCGCTGCAAAATTAGTAACGGTTGACGCCCAGAATTACTTACGCATCAATGTGCTCTTGCCGAAAAGCGACTCGATCAAATCCACCGCCACTTCGGCCGTGCGGTTGCGCACATCCAGGGCGGGGTTGAGTTCCATCACATCCATGCTGCCCATGCGGCCGGTGTCGGCAATCATTTCCATGCACAGCTGCGCTTCGCGGTAGGTGGGGCCACCAC
>JBEEJM010000337.1:0-9776 GCA_041169205.1 Pseudomonadota bacterium
CGGTTCAGTCCGCCTCAAACAGCGAATTGCGCCCCTGGTCTTTGGCCTGGTACAGCGCTGCATCCACGCGGCCAAACCACTCGGCGTAGCTTTCCTTGGGCTGCATTTCAGCCACGCCGAACGAGGCCGGTAGGTAGATATTCTTGGTACCTTCGACGATGTGGGTGGTCTCCAGCGTCTGGCGCAGGCGCTCGGCCAGACCGTGCGCGGCCCGGATACCAGTCATCGGCAGCAACACCAAGAATTCTTCTCCGCCCACACGCGCCAGCATGTCTCCATCGCGCAGCTGTGCGTTGACAGCGCGGACCACTTCCCGCAGGGCGCGGTCTCCTGCCGGATGACCATAGTGGTCGTTGATGGACTTGAAATAGTCCAAGTCAAACATGATGATCGACGCGGGTGTGCCGTGCCGCTGGCGAATGGCCACCTGCTGCTCCAGTCGCTCCAGAATGTAGCGGCGGCTGTAGGCACCGGTCAGCTGGTCGTGGGTGACGAGCGCATGCAGGCGCTCCACCAGCGCCTGGTTGCGGGCGAAGTGTTCCAGCTCCCGCGTCACCACCTTCTCCAAACCACGGGCGTACCAAATTTGCACGGCAAATATGATCATCAAACCCATTTCGATATAGCCCGTTGCAGGAGGTTTTGGATAGACCACTTCGTGCAGCAGCGGCACCAGATAAATGCCACCGAAAAAGAGAATAGTCGCCGTCATATAGGAGCACACCGTCACCATGCTGACCCCTGCCACCCCCATCAAAATGGTGATGGTCGCCAAATAGGGAATAAACCCACCTGTTTGCCAGGAAAACCACACCGCTGTGCCCCACACCGCCCCGCTGACACCGGCCAACACAATGTGGGCCTCTAGCCAATTGCGGCCATCCGCCCCCGCCGCCAGGGCACGACGGCAGCGCAACCCGACGTACAAAATGGCCAGCTCTACGACGGTGATCAACGCGACCCAGACCAAGCCGCGCGTCCAGTCCACCTGGGTCGTCAGCACCCAGCCCAGCAGGGCGATGGCCACGGGAGAACTGAGCGCACCCGTGATGGAACGTTCATTAAACCCGTGTACGCGCAGGCGCTGCACGCGGCGCTCCATCGCCTCGTCATTCAGTGCCAGAAGGGTGTCATCCAACACGGCCGTTGCTCCCGAAAATCAAGCCGCCACCAGAGCGTTGCGCCCTTGCGCCTTGGCCTGGTAGAGCGCGCTGTCTGCGCGACGGAACCACTCCGCGTAACCCTCTGCCGCGCGCAGTTCGGCCACGCCAAAAGAGGCCGGCAAATACACGGCAACCCCACCGTCCACGGTGATGCTGGTGACCGCCAGGGTTTGTCGTAAGCGCTCCGCCAACAGGCACGCTGCAGACAGATCGGTCACCGGCAACAGCACCAAAAACTCCTCCCCACCCACCCGGCCCACGATGTCGCCATCGCGCAATTGGGCGTTGATGGCCCGCACCACCGCCTGCAGCGCACGGTCGCCCACGGGATGGCCATAGCGGTCGTTAATGGTTTTGAAGTGGTCCAAGTCAAACATGATGGCCGAGACTGGCGTGCTGTGGCGCTGACGCATGGACGCATACTGCTCCAGTTGCTCAAAGATATAGCGGCGGCTGTAGGCACCTGTCAGTTGGTCATGGGTGACCAACTCTTTGAGCTGGGTCAGGGCGGTGCCCAGTTCGGTGTTTTTTTCTTCCACCTGGGCATTCACACGGTACAGCTCACCGCTGGTGCTGGACAGCAGCTGCAACAAAGCCTTGTTGCGCAGCGAGCTGGCGAGTTCACGGGTCAGCTCTTGGTGCAGATCGCGCGCTGTCCAAGCGTGCACCGCCGACATCACCAACCAGCCCACCGCGATCTGCGGTGCAATCGGGTTGTGGATCCACGCCAGCTGCACCAGCGGTGGCACCAACATGCCCAGGCTAAACAAAAGAGTGGCCATCCGCACGGGTGCCATGGTCACCATGCAAATGGTAGAGACGCCCACCAGCACGCACAGACTGGTCAGGTAAATCAGCATGTCGCCATCCGCCCACACCAGCCACACAGCACTGCCCCAGGCCAGCCCCAACAGACCCGAGACCGCCAGCTGCGCCCGCACCCAACAGCGGGTGTCTTGCTCTGCGGCCCGTTTTTGCTTGTAGCGATGGCCCACGCCGATGATCAGCAGTTCGACCACGCCCATCATGCAGGCCCACTGCAGTGCGGGAGACCAACCGGCCACCTTGGAGATCAGCCAGGCCAGTAGCAAGATGCCCAGGGGGGACACATAGGTACTCTCCACCACACGCTCAATGAACACACGCGATAACGCGAATCGCACCTGATCGTCGATCAGCGATTCATCCAACTCCAGCGCGGGATGCTCTGCCTCGTGCATTTTTATTTAGTTGATTGCGTACCCTGAATTTCATTGTAGGCCGCAAGGCACCCAGTGCCTAGTGCTGCGCGTCACCCGTGCTTCGACTTTGCGCAAACGCCGCATACCAGGCCAGGCAGCCGGGGTTGGCCATGGCGTCGCGGTTCACCACCTTCTCCAATGGCTGGCCGAGCAGCAGTTTTTTGATGGGTAACTCCTGCTTTTTGCCCGACAAGGTGCGTGGAATTTCGGCCACCTGCAAGGTGGCATTGGGCACAAAGCGCGGTGACAGGGCGGTGCGGATGGCGGCGTGAATTTTTTCGCGCAGCGCGTCGTCCAGCACCAGGCCTTCGCGCAGCACCACAAACAGCGGCATATAGCTTTCACGCCCCAAATATTCCAGGTCCACCACCATGGAGTCGAGCACTTCGGGCAAAGCTTCGACCGCGCTGTACAGCTCGCTGGTACCCATGCGCAGGCCGTGGCGGTTGATGGTGGCATCGCTGCGGCCAAAAATGGTGCACCCGCCGTGCGCACCAATGCGCAACCAATCGCCATGCCGCCAGACGCCGGGGTACATGTCAAAGTAGCTCGACAGATAACGTGCATTGCCGCTGTCCCCCCAAAAGAACAGCGGCATGCTGGGAATCGGTTGGGTGCAAACCAGCTCGCCTACCGCATCCATCACCGGCTCGCCCGCTTCGTTCCAGGACTCGACCGCGCAGCCCAGCAGGCGGCACTGCATTTCGCCGGGTACCAGCGGCAGCTCACGGTTACCGCCGATGAAGGCTCCCGCAAAGTCCGTCCCGCCAGAAATATTGCACCACCACATACCAGGCCTGCCAAGCTTTTCAAATTGCTCTGTCCCCCATCGTTGTGCGTCTTCACTCAACGGCGAGCCGGTCGTGCCCAGGGCGCGCACCTGCGAGAGGTCGCCACACTGGGCCAAGTCAATGTCGGCCTTCGTGCAGTTGGCGAAGAACGCGGCCCCGGCACCAAAAAAGGTGGCGCCCACGTTGGCACCAAAGCGCCACAGGGTGGTCCAGTCGGGGGGCTGCTTGTTACCGCTCGCATCGACCGTGCTGCCGCCCGGGTTGCCATCGAAGATGCAGCAGGTCGTGCCGTTGAGCAGGCCGCTCATCTGCGCGTTCCACATCACCCAGCCGGTCGAGCTGTACCAGTGGTAGCGCTCGCCAAAGGAGTTGGCCTCATAGCTGCAGCCCACATCGTTGTGCAAAATCTTCAAAGCCAGTGCCACCACGATGGTGCCGCCATGGCCGTGCACGATCGGCTTGGGCAGGCCCGTGGTACCGCTGGAATAGACAATCCACAGCGGGTGATCAAACGGCAGCCAGCGCGGTGCAAAGGCAGCCACTTCAACATCGTTTCGGCCTGTAGCCCCCGCGAAACCTGCGCAGCTAGCTCCTGATTTAATAGCAAAATCTTTCGCGTGCAGGTTGTTGTGCAGGATCACATGCTGCACACTGGGCAGGGCCAGGCACAACTCGGCCACCACCGCACGGCGGTCAAAATCGCGGCCGCCAAAGCGCACGCCGTCACAGGCAATCAGCACCTTGGGTTCGATTTGCTGGAAGCGGTCGAGCACGGCGTTGGTGCCCATGTCGGGGGCGCAAATGCTCCACACGCCGCCCAGACTGGCCACCGCCAGAAAGGCCACCATGGCCTCGGGAATATTCGGCAAATAGGCCGCGACCCGGTCTCCGGGTTGCAGGCCATGCGCCTGCAGGTGCAGCGCCATCGAGGCCACTTGGCGGCGCAGCTCGGGCCAGCTGAGTTCTTGCGCGGCAACGCCCGACGCGAGACTGGCTTCGTTGTGGCTGATAAGTGCGGGCAGCCCGGCCGCGTGCGCCGCCTCAACATGGCGAAACACCTGCTGCGCGTAGTTGACCTGGGCCCCCGGAAACCACTCTGCCCCGGGCATGCGGTTCACCGCCAACGCTGCGCTGTGCGGCGTGGGGGACTGCAATTCAAAGTAATCCCAAATGCTTTGCCAGAACGCGTTCAGGTCGGTTGTGGACCAGCGCCACAACGCGTCGTAGTTCTCAAACTCCAGGCCACGCTGGTCGCGCAGCCAATCCTGGTAGAGGCGAATCTGGGGGACGTAGGGAGCGGGCACGGGCGGGCGCATGGGGTTCAACTTTGGTCTTGCAGGCGCTGGCTTTTCCAGTACACATCGTCACCCACCGAGCCGTCGGTGCGGTGGCGGTTGAGCACCCGTGAGAGCACAAACATCAGGTCCGAGAGGCGGTTGAGGTACTGGCGCGGTGTGTCTTTCAGGGCTTCTTCAGCACCCAGCGCCACCACCGCACGCTCGGCGCGGCGCGCCACAGTGCGGCACACGTGGGCCACGCTGGCGGCGCGCGTGCCCGCAGGCAAGATGAACTCTTGCAGGCGTGGCAGGTGTTCGTTGTGCGCGGCCAGCGCCTCGTCCAACTCCAGCACAGCTTCGGGCTTGAGCAGCTCGAAGCCCGGAATCGACAGCTCGCCGCCCAGGTTAAACAGCTGGTGCTGAATCTCCACCAGCAGTGTGCGCACACCGTCGGGCATGTCTTCACACAGCAGCACACCGATGTGGCTGTTGAGCTCGTCCACGTCGCCCATGGCGTGCACGCGCAGGCTGTCTTTGGAAACGCGGGTGTTGTCACCCAGGCCGGTGGTGCCGTTGTCCCCAGTGCGGGTGGCGATTTGTGTGAGGCGGTTTCCCATGGGGCTGTCCTTGGATGAAAATGTGATTATTCCCTGTTTGGAGTCTGGCCATGAACGCACCCGCCCCACTGTCTCACGTACAGCCCTCTTCGCAGCCGCACCTGTTGCCTGAAGTGCGCGCACGCGAGGTGCCGCAAGCCTTGCTGGACGCCTTGCAAAGCCGCTTTGGTGCGCAGTATTCGGCCGCCTTGGTGGTGCGCGAGCAGCACGGGCGCGATGAGTCGTCGTACAGCATGCCGCCCCCGGCCGCCGTGGTGTTTGCCCAAAGCACGCAGGATGTGAGTGATGCGGTGAAGCTGGCCGCGCAGTACCAAGTGCCGGTCATTCCCTTTGGCGTGGGCTCGTCACTCGAGGGCCACTTGCTGGCGGTGCAAGGTGGCATCAGCCTGGATGTGGGTCGCATGAACACGGTGCTCTCCATCAACGCCGAAGACCTCACGGTGACGGTGCAACCCGGCGTGACGCGCAAGCAGCTCAACGAAGCCGTCAAATCCACCGGCCTGTTCTTCCCCATCGACCCTGGTGCGGACGCCACCCTTGGCGGCATGAGCGCCACGCGCGCCAGCGGCACCAACGCCGTGCGCTACGGCACCATGCGCGAAAACGTGCTGGCGCTGGAAGTGGTGACGGCCAGCGGCGAAGTCATCCGTACCGGCACCCGCGCCAAGAAATCCGCCGCGGGCTACGACCTGACGCGGCTGATGGTGGGCTCTGAGGGCACGCTGGGCGTGATGACCGAGATCACCGTCAAGCTGTACCCGCTGCCCGAAGCGGTGATGGCCGCCACCTGCTCGTTTGGCACGCTGGCCGATGCAGTCAACACCACCATCCAGATCATCCAGATGGGCGTGCCGATTGCGCGTTGCGAACTGCTGGACGCGACCACCGTGAAATTGGTCAACGTGCACTCCAAACTGAACCTGCCCGAGAGTGCCATGCTGCTGTTTGAATTCCACGGCTCGCCCGACGGTGTCAAAGAGCAGGTGCAAACCGTGCAAGACATTGCCGCCGAATTGGGGGGTGCCAAGTTTGAATGGGCCGAAACGCCGGAGGAGCGCACCCGCCTGTGGACCGCGCGGCACAACGCCTACTTTGCTGGCGTGCAGTCGGTGCCCGGCTGCAAGGCCATTACCACCGATGCCTGCGTGCCGATCTCGCACCTGGCCGAGGTGCTGCTCGACTCCGTGACCGAAGCACAGGAGGCGGGCCTGCCCTACTTCATGGTCGGCCACGTGGGCGACGGCAACTTCCATATGGGCTACCTGATTGACCCCGACAAGCCCGAAGAGCGCGCACTGGCCGAAAAGCTCAACCACCAGTTGGTGGAGCGCGCGCTCAAACTGGGTGGCACTTGCACCGGGGAACACGGTGTGGGCCTGCACAAGATGGATTTCCTGGTAACCGAGACCGGCAGTGGCGCGGTGAACATGATGCGCACCATCAAAAAAGCGCTGGACCCGGACAACATTTTGAACCCGGGGAAGATCTTTTTGCTATAGATTCCGTATAGCTGCGTTTCAATTTTCTTTTATGAACAGAGACAATATATGGGTATCAAAAACGCAAAAATATCAACCTTGCTGGTGTTCGGGTTTGGATCGTTGGCGCTACTCATTGCCCTGGTCGGTGGTTTTGCTTGGCAAAGAAACAAGGTCATAGGAGCCTCCACCACGCATATGGTGGAAGACCTGTATCCCGTGATCGTCTCGTTGTCCGCCATTGAAAACAGTATTAACCGCACGGCGCGTTCAATGCGCGAGATGTTTTTGATCACGAACGCGAGGACGATGGCTGACGAAATTACGTCTGTCGTCCAGGCCCGGGAAGCCACCGATGCGAGTTTGAAGAAACTGCAATCCGATCTCTCCTCAGAGGGCGGCAAAGCGGCGGTTGCCAAATTGCTGAGTGCCAATGCCAAATACAGTGGGTTGCAAGACAAGTTTTTGGACATGGTTCGGGAAAGCAACATGGAGGACGCAAAGGGCATGATGCTGGTCGACATTCCGGACATTCAAGATGCCACTTTTTTAGCCTTGCATGAGGTTGTCAAATTTCAGGAAGACCTGATTCAGGAATCCAAAGAAGAAATTTGGTCCGCGCTGGCCTTTACCAATACAACGACGGTTGCGGCTACGGGATTGGGGCTTGCATTTGCAGTGTTGATGGGGTGGTTGATGATCCGCGCAATTACTTTGCCAATCAACAATGCCGTTGCCGTTGCTCGCTCAGTTGCAAGTGGTGATCTGAGTACGCAATTTGAGGTTAGCGGTGACAACGAGATGGCCCATTTGCTAACGGCAATGCGGGATATGCAGTCCAGCCTGATTGAATTGGTGCATAACGTTCGACAGGGCGCACACGGGGTAGCCACATCCAGCACGGAAATCGCTCAGGGCAATCAAGATTTGTCATCCCGCACCGAAAGTCAGGCCAGTGCGCTGGAAGAAACGGCTGCCTCTATTGAGGAGCTCAGTTCACAGGTTAAGCACAATGCTGAAAATGCCCTGCAAGCCAATCAACTGGCCTCGAGTGCGGCTTCAGTTGCAGTCCGTGGCGGCGAGGTCGTAGGCCGCGTGGTCAACACGATGAAGGCCATTAATGACTCATCCAAAAGGATTTCCGACATCATTGGCGTGATTGATGGCATTGCCTTTCAAACTAATATTCTGGCCTTGAACGCCGCAGTGGAAGCAGCGCGGGCTGGTGATCAGGGCCGTGGTTTCGCGGTTGTGGCCAGTGAAGTAAGGTCGCTGGCTGGACGAAGTGCGGATGCTGCAAAGGAAATCAAGAGTTTAATTAACGCAAGCGTGGAACGGGTCGCGCAAGGAACGGTGCTGGTCGATGAAGCTGGCACAACCATGACAGAAGTGGTGAATTCGATACGCAAGGTCAGTGACCTGGTAGGGAAAATTAGCTCCGCAAATAGCGAGCAGGCTGCCGGCATGGCGCAGGTCGGTGACGCAGTCACGCAGTTAGACCAGGCAACTCAGCAGAACGCGGCTTTGGTTGAGCAGATGGCAGCCGCCGCAAGCAGTTTGAAGTCCCAAGCGGGCGAATTAGTTCAAACGGTAGCGGTTTTCAATCTTGGTACCAATGAAGACGCAAGCGCTACTTTGTTGATTCCGGGGACAAACTGATCCACCGGATAAGTCTTCGGCATTGACGCAAGAATCGGGCTAGCCACCGCATAGCGCGCAGGCTTACAGTTCCGCGTGCTCCGCAATCGCGTTCGCCAGGTACTCGATCTTTTTCTGCATGTCGTCGTCGTTATCGGCAAAGCGCTGGGCAATGGCCTGGAACTCGGGGCTGACTTCGATGAAGGCGTCGACCACATCGGGGTCGAAGTGCGATGCGCGTTCGCTGAAAATGATCTGCACCGCCTCTTCATGGGAAACACCGGTTTTGTAGACCTTGTTGCTGATCAGCGCGTCGTACACATCGGCCACGGCCACGATGCGGGCCGACAAAGGAATTTTGGCCCCCACCAGCCCCTGGGGATAGCCCTTGCCGTCCCACTTTTCATGGTGCGACAGTGTCACTTCTTTGGCGACAGTGAGCAGCTCCGAGGTGTTGGCCAGCGTTTTCTCTGCGTGGACGATGGCACCGTGCCCCAGCGTGGTGTGGGTGCGCATGATGGTCAGTTCGTTGGCGTCCAGACGGCCGGGTTTGAGCAAAATGCGGTCGGGTACGCCCACGGTGCCCAGGTCATACATATGGGTACATCCCAGCAGGTTTTCCACAAAGAGCGGCGTCAGCGTCACCGCGAACTCTGGATGGGACTGCAAACGCGCCACCAACACACGCACATAGTTTTTGACCCGCAGCAAATGGCTCTCGGTGTCGGACTCCCGCAGTTCCGCCAGCGTCATCATGGCAAACAGCACCACGCGATTAGCGTGCAACGCGTCGGTGTGGCTTGCGCCGGCAGGTGTGGAAGCGACAGGGTCCATAGTCATTCTCCAGCGCGCACCAAAAACGGCGCACGATACAACCGTACCATTTTGCCACCGGGGGCCTGGTAGTGGGCAGTAGTTGGGGCTCCGGGGGCCTCAAACTCCAGACTGACCAGCCAGGCGCCGGGTTGCAGCTCGGCGCTGGCTTTGGCCATGGCGCGCGGCATGCTCTCGGGGCGCTGAAACAAATACACCATGTCGTAGCCAGACCAGTCGGCCTTCCAGATATCGCCCTGGCGCACCTCGGCCCAGGGGCAGCGCAGTGCGCACAGCCAGCGCAGTGGCCAGCTCCACTCCAGCCCGTACAAGGCGACGTGCGGATAGGCGCGGTTGAGTGCATCCAGGCCATGGCCCAGGCCGCACCCGGCATCGAGCACCCGGGCCCCCACGCGCAGCGGTGCGTGCTCGGGCAATTCCAGCAAGGCATCGGGCGGTGTAGGAAACAGCGGCGCATCGCGCCAAGCGTTCAGCGGATACACCAGCATGAGCAGCAGCAGTGGCACCAGCCAGGCCCAGGCGGGTAGCCCAGAGGCGGCGAGGGTCGGCAAACTCAAGGCAAACGACAGCGGAAATCCACCGGCAATTAGCAATCTGCGCCACCAGGAGTTGCCCCACAAGCTCATTGCGACGCCCACGGCGGTGGCCGCGGCGATGGCAGTGCCTGACTCGGCGCCCTGCCCGGTCGCCATCTTGAAAACTGCCCAGGAGACCACCCAGGCCAGCACCGCAGGAAG
>JBEEJM010000338.1:0-8245 GCA_041169205.1 Pseudomonadota bacterium
TTACGGGCTTTCCGGCGGCGTTTGTGGGGGCCTTTTTCACCGGCTCGCTGCTGATCGAAACGCTGTTCTCGCTGGATGGTCTCGGCTTGTTGAGCTACGAGAGCGTGATTCGCCGGGACTATCCGGTCGTCATGGGTACGCTCTACCTGTTTACGCTGATTGGTCTGGTGACCAAGCTGATTTCTGACCTCTGCTATGTATGGGCGGACCCGCGTGTCAAATTTGACTAATCCCAGCGTGAGTGCATCCCCGTCCCGTCGCGCCTGGCAGCGCTTTAGGCGCAACCGCCTTGGCTATGTGAGTCTGCTCGTGTTTTGTGTCTTGGTGGGTTTGAGCCTAGTGGCGGAGCTGGTGTCCAACGACCGGCCGCTGGTCGTGTTGTACCAGGGGCAGGTCTACATTCCCATGTTCAAAGACTACCCGGAGACTACGTTTGGCGGAGACTTTGCCACGCCCACCGACTATCTGGACCCGTTCATCCAAAAGAAGCTGGCCGAGCCCGGCAACTGGGCGGTGTTTGCTCCCAACCGCTATGGCCCCAAAACGCTGAACTACTTTGCCCCCGCCCCCAACCCGGCGCCGCCCAGTGCGGCCAACTGGCTGGGCACGGACGACCGGGGGCGCGACCTGCTGGCCCAGCTGATTTATGGCTTTCGGGTCAGCGTGCTGTTTGCGCTGGCGCTCACCATCACCGGCGTAGTGCTCGGTGTGATTACCGGGGCGATTCAGGGTTTTTTTGGCGGAAAGACGGACTTGGCATTTCAGCGCTTTATCGAGGTGTGGGGTGCCATGCCGGAGCTGTATTTGCTGATCATCTTTAGCGCGGTGCTGGCCCCCAGCATTGCGCTGTTGCTGATCTTGCTCAGCCTGTTTGGCTGGATGGGCCTGTCGGACTATGTGCGGGCCGAATTTTTGCGCAATCGGCAGATGGACTATGTGCGCTCAGCCAAGGCGCTGGGCGTGTCGCACTGGAAAATCATCACGCGCCACTTGCTGCCTAATAGCATGACGCCGGTGGTGACGTTTCTGCCGTTTCGTATGAGTGGCGCGATTTTGGCCCTGACCTCTCTGGACTTTTTGGGTCTGGGCGTTCCGCCGGGTACGCCATCGCTGGGTGAACTACTGTCGCAAGGCAAAAACAACATCGACGCCTGGTGGATATCGTTGGCCACGTTTGCGGTGCTGGTGGCCACGCTGCTGCTGCTCACCTTTATGGGTGACGCGTTGCGCGACGCGCTGGACCCCCGTAAGGCAGAAGAATGAGGGCCCCTGCCGTGCCTTTGCTGGACGTGCGTGGTCTGCGTATCAGCTTCGCAGGCCGCGAGGTGGTGCGCGGTATTGACTTTTCTGTTGCCGCCGGTGAAAAGCTGGCGTTGGTCGGAGAGTCCGGCTCTGGCAAAACGGTGTCCGCTTTGAGCTTGTTAGGGTTGGTGCAGGGTGCCCGCGTGCAGGGGCAAGCCTTTTTTGCGGGTGCTGGCGCAGGCCCCGTGGATTTGTTGGCGTTGCCAGAGCCTGCGTTGCAGGCCATCCGTGGCCAGGACATTGCCATGATTTTTCAGGAGCCGATGACGGCGCTGAACCCGCTGTTCACCATCGGCGAGCAAATCGCCGAGGTTTTGAAGGTAAAAATGGGCCTAGCCCCCGTGGAATGTGCGCGAGAAGCTATTAGTTTGATAGCAGATACCGGCATTGAAGAGCCCGAGCGGCGTGCCAAAGCCTACCCGCACCAGCTCTCGGGCGGTCAGCGCCAGCGCGCCATGATTGCCATGGCATTGGCCTGCAAGCCCAAACTGCTGCTGGCCGATGAGCCCACCACGGCGCTGGATGTGACCGTGCGTCGCCAGATTCTGGATTTGTTGAGCGCACTGCAAGCCAAACACGGCATGGCGGTGGTGTTGATTACCCACGATCTGAATTTGGTACGTCAGTTTGCCGACCGGGTGGCGGTGATGGAAGACGGCTGCATCGTCGAGCAGGGTGCGGTGGCTGATGTGTTTGCCGCCCCGCAACACGCTTATACCCAGCGCCTGATGGCCAGCAAACCCACGCGCGATGTGGTGGCCAACCTAGGTGATTCTGTGGCTCCAATTGCCATGCATGCGCAGGGCTTACGGGTGAGTTACCCGGTGCCTTTGCCCGGCTTGCGTGGCTGGTTGGGCCACGGAGAGTTTGTGGCAGTTGCCGGTGCAGACTTCAGCTTGCCTGTCGGCCAGACGCTGGGCGTGGTGGGGGAGTCGGGCTCTGGCAAATCCACCCTGGCGCTGGCGGCGCTGGGGCTGATGCCGTTTCAAGGTGCCCTGCGGGTTTTGGGTCAACCCTGGGGGCAGGGGACACGCCAAGACCGCAGCTTGCGCAAACAAGTGCAAGTGGTGTTTCAGGATCCTTTTTCGTCGCTGTCGCCCCGCTTGACGGTGGAGGAAATTGTGGGGGAAGGGCTGCAAGTGCACGCGCCCGAACTTTCCCTAGTGCAGCGGCGTCAGCAGGTGGAAGTGGCGCTGCACGAGGTGGGCCTCGATGCGTTTCAATTTCCGGGTCTGTTGCAGCGCTATCCGCACCAGTTTTCGGGAGGCCAGCGTCAGCGCATTGCCATTGCCCGGGCGCTGATCGTCGGGCCGCAGGTACTGGTGCTGGATGAGCCCACCAGCGCGCTGGATGTCACCATGGCACAACAGGTATTGCAACTGCTGCAACACCTGCAGCGCCAGCGTGGTTTGGCTTATCTGCTGATCACCCACGATGTGGATGTCATCCGGGCCATGGCACACCGGGTTATCGTCATGCAGCAGGGCCAGATTGTGGAATCTGGCGCGGTCGGTGATGTGTTGGATCGTCCCCAGCACGCCTATACCCGCACACTGCTGGCTGCAGTGGAATAACTCCTTAAGAATCAAGGGACTTAGAGCGGTTTTGCAGTACAATCCGAGCTTCACGACCAAACGGGCGGGTAATTACCGCCCGTTTTTTTTGGTCGATTGTTTTTCGATGTGATGATTTTGATAGAGCCAAGGAGGCTCATACAACGTGGCTTTGCAGCAAATAGTTGAGCAGATCGTGATGGGTCTGGGATATGACCTCGTAGAGATTGAACGCTCTGCCGGAGGCTTGCTGCGCATCACGATTGACCTGCCTTGGACCGCTCCCGCTGAAGGTGCTATTGCGCTCGAGCAATTTATCAACGTCGAAGATTGCGAAAAAGTCACGCGCCAGTTGCAGTTTGCGCTGGAAGTCGACGGTGCCGAATACAAGCGCCTGGAAGTGTCCTCGCCGGGTATCGACCGCCCTTTGCGGCATACGCAAGATTTTGAGCGTTTTGTGGGCCGGGTGGTCGACCTCACGCTCAAGGCGCCGATTGGCGCGGCTGCAAGCGGCACGGTGAACGCCAGTCGCAAGAAATTTCGCGGCACCTTGGAGCGCGTCGTCGCGGCCGATGGTGTGGTGGGTTGGCAAATCGTCTGGAGCGATGCGCCTGAAGTCAAGCCGGGCCAAAAGGTCAGCAAGAAGCGGGTTCCACCACCCTTGCAGGCCATGGGTTTCGTCTTCGACGAGTTGCGTGATGCACGGCTTGCGCCGATTGTGAGTTTCAAGGGCCGGGGTGCATCGGGTGATGCGTCCGGTGATGGTGACGTGGTCTAAGGCCGCGTTGCAAAGTTTGTTTTTGTATTGAAGAGTGTTCAGGAGAGTCATGGCATGAATCGCGAACTGTTGATGCTGGTTGAAGCAATTTCCCGGGAGAAAAACGTGGAATTGGATGTGGTGCTGGGTGCGGTGGAAGCCGCCTTGGCCCAGGCTACCAAGAAGTTGTACTCTGGCGAGGTGGATATCCGCGTCGCGTTGGACCGCGATAGTGGCAACTACGAGACTTTCCGCCGTTGGCACGTCGTCCCCGATGAAGCCGGCCTGCAACTGCCCGATCAAGAAATCTTGCTGTTTGAAGCCAAAGAGCAGATCGCCGACATCGAAGTTGATGAATACATCGAAGAAGCCATTGAGTCTTTGCCAATTGGCCGCATTGGTGCCATGGCTGCCAAGCAAGTCATTTTGCAAAAAATTCGCGACGCCGAGCGCGAAATGCTGCTCAACGACTTTATGTCGCGCGGCGACAAGATTTTTGTGGGCACGGTCAAGCGCATGGACAAGGGCGACATCATTGTCGAATCCGGTCGTGTCGAGGGTCGCCTGCGCCGCAGCGAGATGATCCCCAAGGAAAACTTGCGTACGGGTGACCGTGTGCGCGCCATGATCATGGAAGTGGACCTGACACTGCGCGGTGCGCCCATCGTGTTGTCGCGTTCCTCCCCTGAATTCATGATCGAGTTGTTCCGCCAGGAAGTGCCCGAAATTGAGCAAGGCCTGCTGGAGATCAAATCCTGCGCCCGTGACGCCGGTTCACGCGCCAAGATTGCAGTGCTGTCGCACGACAAGCGCGTGGACCCCATCGGCACCTGTGTCGGCGTGCGTGGCACCCGCGTGAATGCGGTGACCAACGAACTCGCTGGCGAGCGCGTCGATATCGTGTTGTGGAGCGAAGATCCTGCCCAGTTTGTGATTGGTGCGCTGGCTCCGGCCAATGTGTCCTCCATCGTGGTGGACGAAGAGCGTCACGGCATGGATGTTGTCGTGGACGAAGAAAACCTCGCCATTGCCATCGGCCGTGGTGGTCAGAACGTGCGTTTGGCTTCTGAGCTGACCGGCTGGAAGATCAACATCATGGATGCGGCGGAATCCGCCCAGAAGGCCGCTGTCGAGACTGACTCGGGCCGCAAGCTGTTCATGGAAAAGCTCGATGTAGACGAGGAAATTGCCGACATCTTGATCGCAGAAGGATTCACCAGCCTGGAAGAAGTAGCCTATGTGCCGCTGCAAGAAATGCTGGAAATCGAAAGCTTCGACGAAGACACGGTGCACGAACTGCGCAACCGTGCCAAGGATGCGTTGCTGACCATGGAAATTGCCCACGAAGAAAATGTGGAAGAGGTATCTCAAGATCTGCGTGATCTCGAAGGCCTGAATCCTGATCTGATCGGAAAACTGGCTGACGGCGGCGTGCATACGCTGGACGATCTTGCCGACCTCGCCGTTGACGAACTCACAGAAATTACGGGCCAGTCTGCGGACGAGGCCAAGACCCTCATCATGAAGGCGCGCGAACATTGGTTTACCAATGACGCCGCTTCTCAAGAGTAACGGTCATGAAACAAGGTGCCATCACAAATGTCCAGTACGACCGTAGCCGAGTTTGCCAATGAACTCAAAAAATCCACCGACACGCTGCTTGAGCAGCTGAAGTCGGCCGGGGTAGCCAAGTCGGCCGCCTCGGATGTCCTCACGGACAATGACAAGCACAGCTTGTTGAACTTCCTGCAAAACAGCCACGGCACTGCCGCGGCAGACCGCAAGAAGATTACCTTGGTCAAGAAACAGACCACCGAAATCAAGCAGGCTGACTCTTCGGGCAAGGCCCGCACGATTCAGGTGGAAGTGCGCAAGAAGCGCACCTTTGTGCGCCGTGACGAAAATTCCGGTGAGCCAGGGTCTGACGTGCTTGAGCATGAAGTGGACACTGCCGTTACGACTGCAGAGCAGTCCGCACCCGGCATCGACCAGTCTGAACTGGCCCGTCGCGAAGAAGAAGCCCGCCACCAGGCCGAGTTCATTCGCCGCCAGGAAGACGATTTGGCGCAAAAACGCCTGAATCGCGAAGAGTCCGAAAAGCGTGACCGCGAAGCCGAAGAGCGCGCTGCCAACTACGCTGCCGCCGAAGAGCTCAAGAAGAGCCAGGTAGCCGCCGGTAAAACAGAAGCAACGGCAGAAGCTATGGATGCAGCCGCTGCACGTGCAGCAGCACAAGTCGAAGCCCGTGAAAAGGCCGCAGCCGAGTCCAAAGCCCGCGCTGACGAAGAAGGCGCTCGTGCCGCCGATCTGGGTGAACGCCGTCGCAAGGCGGAAGCCGAAGCCGCCGCGATTCGCAACATGATGTCCGCGCCGCCCAAGGTGCTGGTCGCCAAGAAGCCCGAAGAGCCCAAGCCCGTTGCGGGCGTCAAGGGCACGCTGCACAAGCCTGCCGTTGGCTCCGCCGTGGCCAAGCCTGCCAAACCGGGTGCTACGGGTACCACGGCTGGCCCAGCTGGTGCAGGCAAAGAAGTTAAATCCGCCAAGCTGTCCAGCAGCTGGGCGGGCGATCCTGCCAAAAAGAAAGAGCTCAAAACCCGTGGCGACACCGGTGCCGGCGCAGGCCGCTCCACCAATTGGCGCACCGGTCCGCGTGGACGCCGTGGCAGCAATGACCGCGACCACCGTGACGACCACAATCAGGCGGCACCGACCGAAGTGCGCATCATTGAAGTGCACGTGCCCGAGACCATTACGGTGGCGGAACTGGCGCACAAGATGGCCATCAAAGCCTCTGAAGTCATCAAGCAACTGATGAAGCTCGGTCAGATGGTCACCATCAACCAGCCACTGGACCAAGACACCGCCATGATTTTGGTGGAAGAACTGGGCCACAAGGCGGTGGTGGCTGCACTGGACGATCCAGAAGCCTTTACCGATGACGAAGTGCAGGGTCAAGAGGCGATTTCCTTGCCTCGTGCTCCCGTAGTGACCGTCATGGGCCACGTCGATCACGGCAAGACATCGTTGCTGGACTACATCCGCCGCGCCAAAGTGGCGTCGGGTGAAGCCGGTGGTATTACCCAGCACATTGGTGCCTACCACGTGGAAACCCCACGCGGCATGATCTCCTTCCTGGACACCCCTGGACACGAAGCGTTTACCGCCATGCGTGCCCGTGGTGCCAAGGCAACCGACATCGTGATTCTGGTGGTGGCTGCTGACGACGGCGTCATGCCCCAGACCAAGGAAGCCATCAAGCACGCGAAAGCGGCCGGTGTGCCTATCGTGGTTGCGATCAACAAGATCGACAAGCCAGACTCCAATCCCGAGCGCGTGAAGAACGAGCTGGTGGTTGAAGAGGTGGTGCCTGAAGAATTTGGCGGTGACTCTCCATTCGTGTCGGTGTCTGCCAAGACCGGTGTGGGCATTGATGCCTTGCTCGAGCAAGTGCTGCTGCAGGCCGAAGTGCTGGAACTCAAAGCCCCGGTGGATGCCATGGCCAAAGGCCTGGTCATCGAAGCGCGGCTGGACAAGGGTCGTGGTCCTGTGGCCACCATCCTGGTGCAGTCCGGTACGCTCAAGACCGGCGACGTGGTGCTGGCTGGCCAAACCTATGGCCGTGTGCGCGCTATGCTGGACGAAAACGGAAAATCGATCAAGACCGCTGGTCCGTCGATCCCTGTTGAAATCCAAGGCTTGACCGAAGTGCCACAAGCCGGTGACGAATTCATGGTGATGTCGGACGAGCGCCGTGCCCGTGAAATCTCCACCTACCGTGCAGGCAAATTCCGCAACACCAAGCTGGCCAAGCAACAGGCCGCCAAGTTGGAAAACATGTTCTCCGACTTGTCCGCAGGCGATGTCAAGATGGTTCCCATCATTGTCAAAGCCGACGTGCAAGGTTCGCAGGAAGCATTGGCCCAATCGCTGCTCAAGCTCTCGACCGACGAGGTCAAAGTGCAAATGGTGTACACCGCCGTGGGCGGCATCAGCGAATCCGACGTCAACCTGGCTATCGCCTCCAAGGCCATCATCATCGGCTTCAACACCCGTGCCGATGCCGGTGCACGCAAGCTGGCTGAAAACAACGGCGTTGATATCCGCTACTACAACATCATTTACGACGCCGTCGATGAATTGAAGGCTGCGATGTCGGGCATGTTGGCTCCAGAGAAGCGCGAAGAAGTGATCGGCTTTGCCGAGATTCGCACCGTGTTCGTGGCGTCCAAGATCGGTACGGTTGCGGGTTGTATGGTGACTGGCGGTTTGGTCAACCGGTCGGCGCATTTCCGCCTGCTGCGCGACAACGTGGTGATCTACACCGGCGAGCTCGACTCCTTGAAGCGTATGAAAGACGATGTGCGCGAAGTCAAGGAAGGCTTCGAGTGCGGTATCAAGCTGAAGAACTACAACGACATCCAGATCAACGACCAGTTGGAATTCTTCGAAATCAAGGAAATCGCCCGTACGCTGTAAGCGACTAGCGAACTCAAGACACCATGGTGCGTAAAAAGTCTTCCACTCCCAACCGCGGTTTTCGCGTTGCCGATCAGATCCAGCGGGATCTGACCGAGCTGATTGCGCGCGAGCTCAAGGACCCAAGGGTGGGCATGGTGACCATCCAGGCGGTGGA
>JBEEJM010000339.1:0-4862 GCA_041169205.1 Pseudomonadota bacterium
CCCAGCTTGCCCAACAGTTTCAGATCGGCGTCGGCGTCCGGATTGCCGGTCACCAGCAACTTGTCTCCGTAAAAAATAGAGTTGGCACCTGCCATGAAACACAGCGCCTGCACCGCCTCGCCCAATTGCTGACGCCCTGCCGACAGGCGCACACGGGCCTTGGGCATGGTGATGCGGGCCACGGCAATCATGCGCACAAAGTCAAACGGATCCACCGGCTCAGAATCCGCCAACGGCGTTCCCGGCACCCGCACCAAGCTGTTGATGGGCACCGACTCAGGGTAGGGATTCAAGTTGGCCAGCTGGGCAATCAAGCCAGCACGGTGCACCGGTGCTTCGCCCATGCCGACAATGCCACCACAGCAGACGCTGATACCGGCGCTGCGCACGCTGGCCAGCGTGTCCAGCCGGTCTTGGTAAGACCGCGTACTAACCACATCGGTGTAGTACTCGGGCGCAGTGTCCAGGTTGTGGTTGTAGTAGTCCAGACCGGCCGCCTTGAGCTGGGTGGCGTGGTGCGGCTCCAGCATGCCCAGCGTGGCGCAGGTTTGCAGGCCCAAGCCCTTGACGGCCTCGACCAGTTCGGCGACCTTTTCCACATCACGGTCTTTGGGCGCGCGCCAGGCGGCACCCATGCAGAAACGGGTGGCACCGGCGTCTTTGGCAGCTTGCGCGGCCTCTGTCACCTCAGCCACCGACATCAGTTTGCTGGCCTCCACACCGGTGTCGTATTCCGCGGCCTGCGGGCAATAGCCGCAGTTCTCGGGGCAACCACCGGTTTTGACGGACAGCAAGGTAGCCAGCTCAATATCGCCTTCAGGAAAATGCGCACGGTGCACGGTCTGTGCGCGGTGCAACAACTCCATGAACGGCAGGTCCAGCAGGTCCTGGATGGCTTGCACGGACCAGGGGCCTGCCGATACGGCAGGCTTCGCTGGGCGATGCAGGGTGATGGGGCGTGGGTCTTCGATCGCAATAGTCATATCAGACGAACTCTACTATAGGCTGGTCCACGGTCAGGCTTTCGCCCTTGGAAGCAAGAACCTTGCCCACCACGCCGTCGGCCGCAGCGAACAACACATTTTCCATCTTCATGGCTTCGATCACGGCGACGCGTTCACCTGCCTGCACTTTTTGCCCCACGACGACCGCCACATCCACCAGCAAGCCGGGCATGGGCGAGAGCACGTAGCGGCTCATGTCGGGCGCGGCCTTGTGCGGCATGAGGGCGTGCAGCTCGGCCATGCGCGGCGACATCACCAGCGTATCGATACGCGTGCCGTTGTGTTGCACACGCAGCGCCAGCGGATTCTTGGGCGTGCCGCGCTCGACCTGGGCGATGAACGGCGCACCGTTGACGGTGCCTTCGATGGCGATGTCATTCAAGCGCGAGTTGCTACGAATTTCATAGCTGTTTGCGCCCACACGGACTCGCGCATTGCCTGTTTCTCCCACAAATTCGTCCACGTGCACCGGGGTGTAGACGTTGTCGCCCTCGGCACCCAAAGTGACCACCACATAGTCTTTGCCCGCGTTGACAGCGTAGCCCGGCAGCTGGCCGCTGATACCCGCCGCGCGTTCGCGTGACTTGCGGCGCACAAACGCGGCCACTGCCACCAAAAAGTCGGCGTCGTCGTGCGGCACGTCTTCGGCAAAGAAGCCTTTGGAGTAGTGCTCGGCAATGAAGCCGGTGTTGAAGTCGCCCTTGACGAACTTGGGGTGCGCCAGCAGCGCGGCCTGGAACGGGATGTTGCTGGACACGCCACGAATCACAAAACCATTCAGAGCTTCACGCATCTTGGCAATCGCCTCGAGCCGGTCTTTGCCATGCACGATGAGCTTGGCGATCATCGAGTCGTAGTACATGGGAATCTCGCCACCGTCTTGCACGCCAGTGTCCACGCGCACGCCGTACAAATGGTCAATATCGCCCTGCCACATGGTCTGCTCAGGCGGCGCAAAGCGCACCAGGCGGCCAGTAGAGGGCAGGAAGTTGCGGAACGGGTCTTCCGCGTTAATGCGGCACTCCATGGCCCATCCGTTGCGCTTCACATCTTTTTGTTCCAGCGGCAACTTTTCGCCCGCTGCCACGCGGATCATCAGCTCCACCAGGTCGAGCCCGGTGATGGCTTCGGTGACCGGGTGTTCCACCTGCAAACGGGTGTTCATCTCCAAAAAGTAGAAGCTCTGGTCTTTGCCGACCACAAACTCTACGGTGCCTGCGCTCTGGTACTTCACGGCCTTGGCCAACAGCACCGCCTGCTCGCCCATGGCTTTGCGGGTCGCATCCGTGATGAAGGGGCTCGGCGCTTCTTCAATCACCTTCTGGTGGCGGCGCTGGATGGAGCACTCACGCTCGTTCAGGTACACCACATTGCCAAAACTGTCGCCAATCAACTGGATTTCGATGTGGCGCGGTTCTTCGACAAACTTCTCAACAAACACGCGGTCATCGCCAAAGCTGTTGCGCGCTTCGTTGGTGCAACTGGTAAAGCCTTCGAACGCTTCCTTGTCGTTGTAGGCCACGCGCAGACCCTTGCCACCGCCACCAGCCGATGCTTTGATCATCACCGGGTAACCGATGCCCTTGGCGATTTCGACGGCTTTCTCAGGGGACTCAATGGCGCTGTTGACACCGGGGATGCAATTCACACCGGCTGCGCCCGCCAATTTTTTGGACTCGATTTTGTCGCCCATGGCCGCCATGGAATAGTGCTTGGGGCCGATGAAGACAATGCCTTCTTCTTCTACACGCTTGGCAAACTCAGCGTTTTCGCTCAAAAAGCCGTAGCCGGGGTGCAAAGCTTGTGCGCCGGTCTGTTTGCAGGCGGCAATGATTTTCTCGCCCACCAGGTAGCTTTCGCGGCTGGGGGGCGCACCAATGTGCACAGCCTCATCGGCCAGCATCACAAAGCGCGCGTCTTTATCGGCGTCGGAATACACCGCAACGGTTTTGATGCCCATTTTCTTGGCGGTAGCAATCACACGGCAGGCAATTTCGCCACGGTTGGCAATCAGGATTTTGGTAAACATGGTTATCTCCTATTCGGGAATCAAGTTTTGTGCTTTGCGCAATGGCGTGAAATGCCACCACGGCAATGCGGGGCCGCCGTTCATAAAGTCTTTGGCAGCTAAAAAGGTGTCGAGCACACACGGGTCATGCCGCTGGCCCATGGGCGTACGCAGTGCTTCGAAAATGGCAATCGGGTCCATCGCAGCCACGTCAGCAGGCGTATGAATGCCCACGCCAAGCAAGTCCCCGGCGATGGACTTCCCAATATTAGGAATATCCGTCACTAAGCGAGCTTGCGATGCGTGTGCAGCCTTAGCCATGTCCGCACTCCAACAGTGGGCTGCCTGCGCGATCAAGGTAACTAAACGCACGCATAAAAATCACAGCGGAATGTTCCCGTGCTTGCGCCAGGGGTTCTCGATCTTTTTGTCTTTCAGCATGACCAGGCTGCGGCAGATGCGCTTGCGGGTCTCGCTGGGCAAAATCACGTCGTCAATAAAGCCACGGGCACCGGCCACAAACGGGTTGGCAAATCGGGCTTTGTATTCGGCTTCTTTGGCGGCCAGCTTGGCGGGGTCGCCCTTGTCTTCGCGGAAGATGATTTCCACTGCACCCTTGGCACCCATCACCGCAATCTCGGCGTTGGGCCAGGCAAAGTTGACGTCACCACGCAGATGCTTGGAGGCCATCACGTCGTACGCGCCGCCGTAGGCTTTGCGGGTGATGACGGTGATTTTTGGCACGGTGCATTCTGCGTATGCGTAGAGCAGCTTGGCGCCGTGCTTGATGATGCCGCCGTACTCTTGCGAAGTACCAGGCATGAAGCCGGGCACGTCCACAAACGTGATGACCGGAATGTTGAACGCATCGCAGAAGCGCACAAAGCGCGCGGCCTTGATACTGCTCTTGATGTCCAGACAACCTGCCAAGACGAGGGGCTGGTTCGCCACGATGCCCACGGTCTGGCCGTCCATGCGGGCGAAACCAATCAAGATGTTTTTGGCGTACTCGGGCTGGATCTCGAAAAAGTCCCCATCGTCCACGGTTTTGACGATGAGTTCCTTCATGTCATAGGCCTTGTTGGGGTTGTCAGGCACCAGCGTGTCCAGACTGGTGTCCAGTCGGTCGCAGGGGTCACCGCTCTTGCGCACCGGCGCTTTTTCGCGGTTGTTCAAAGGCAGGTAGTTGTAGAGACGGCGCAGCATCAACAGCGCTTCCACATCGTTCTCAAAGGCGAGGTCAGCCACACCGCTCTTGGTGGTGTGCGTGATGGCGCCGCCCAGTTCTTCGGCAGTCACTTCTTCGTGCGTGACGGTCTTCACCACTTCGGGGCCGGTGACGAACATGTAGGACGAGTCTTTCACCATGAAGATGAAGTCAGTCATGGCGGGGCTGTACACCGCACCACCGGCCGAGGGGCCCATGATCATGCTGATCTGCGGAATGACGCCGCTGGCCATTGCGTTGCGCTGGAACACGTCGGCATAGCCGCCAAGAGAAGCCACGCCTTCTTGAATACGTGCGCCACCCGAGTCGTTCAAGCCGATGACCGGCGCACCGACCTTCATGGCCTGGTCCATCACCTTGCAGATTTTTTCGGCATGCGACTCGGATAAAGCGCCACCAAACACGGTGAAATCCTGGCTGTACACAAACACCAAGCGGCCGTTGATCATGCCGTAGCCGGTGACCACACCGTCGCCGGGAATCTTCTGCTCGGCCATGCCAAAGTCCACGCAGCGGTGTTCGACAAACATGTCCCACTCTTCAAACGTGCCTTCGTCCAGCAACACTTCCAGGCGCTCGCGCGCGGTGAGTTTGCCCTTTTTGTGCTGTGCGTCGATACGCT
>JBEEJM010000340.1:0-3014 GCA_041169205.1 Pseudomonadota bacterium
ACTGGCCGCTGTTTGCTGAAAAAACCAAGCAGTTGCTCGGTCAGGACAAAGTCGCCGTCATCTTCGGTTGCTGGACTTCGGTGTCGCGCAAATCCGTGTTGCCAGTCGTTGAAGAACTCAATGGCCTGCTGTTCTACCCTGTGCAGTACGAAGGCGAAGAGCTGTCCAAAAACGTGTTCTACACCGGCGCCGCGCCCAACCAGCAAGCGATTCCCGCAGTGGACTACCTGATGAGCAAAGAAGGCGGCGGCGCCAAGCGCTGGGTGCTGCTGGGCACCGACTATGTGTACCCCCGCACCACCAACAAGATTTTGCGCGCCTACCTGAAATCCAAGGGTGTGAAAGACACCGACATCGACGAAAAGTACACACCGTTTGGCCACAGCGATTACCAAACCATCGTGGCCGATGTGAAGAAGTTTGCTGCGGGTGGCAAGACTGCCGTGGTGTCCACCATCAACGGTGACTCCAATGTGCCTTTCTACAAAGAGCTGGGCAATGCGGGCTTGAAGGCCAAAGACGTGCCAGTCGTCGCATTCTCGGTGGGTGAAGAAGAACTGCGCGGCGTGGACACCAAGCCGCTGGTGGGCCACCTGGCTGCATGGAACTACTTCATGAGCATCAAGAACCCCGACAACACGGCGTTCATCAAGAAGTGGTCTGACTACGCCAAGGCCAAGAAGCTGCCCGGCGCTGACAAGCCTTTGACCAACGACCCGATGGAAGCCACCTACATCGGTATCAATATGTGGAAGCAGGCTGTTGAGAAGGCCAAGTCCACCGATACCGACAAGGTGATTGCGGCCATGGCCGGCCAGACTTTCAAAGCACCGAGCGGCATCACCAGCAAGATGGACGAGAAGAACCACCACCTGCACAAGTCAGTATTCATTGGTGAAGTGAAGGCCGATGGCCAGTTCAACGTGGTGTGGAAGACCCCCGGCCCGGTGAAAGCCAAGCCATGGTCTCCGTACATTGAAGGCAATGCTTCCAAGCCTGACGAGCCCACGAAGAAGTAAACAGCATGCTGCGTCTCCTCACCCTATTCGCTCTGTTTTTTGTAGCTGCTCACGCTGATGCACTCAGCATTTCAGAGGCAAATGGCATTGCAATCGGGGATGGAGATGCGCGTGTTGAAGCGCTGCGCGCAGCGGTGGCGGGTGCCGACGACAAGACCGTGCAGTTCCTGCAGGCCTTGTCGGACGACGCCGTCAAGGTCGTTGCGGGCAAGCCGCTGATTGTGAAAGACGGCCAGGGCGTGGACCCGGTCACGGGCGCAGCACAAGCGCTGCCCGATACGGCGGAAGACGTGATGAATAACAACCGCATGCGCGGTGAGTTGGATGCCGCATTGGCGTCGCTCCAACTGATGTCGCCCGACGCGGCAGTGCGCCGTGCGGCGGTCAAGACCCTGCAGGGCGACGTAGACGAAAGCAAGCTACCCTTGCTCGACAAGGCGTTTGCGCAGGAGACGGACCCAGAGATCAAAGACACATTGGGCCTGCTTCGCGCTGCAGCGCTGTTGAGCAGTGCCGACCCGTCCAAGCGGCTCCAGGCCGCGACCTTGCTGGCCAGCAGCTCGCAGGCAGCAACCAAGACCTTGCTGATCGAGCGCCTGCAGACCGAGGCCGATCCGGCTGTTAAATCGGCCTTGCAATTAACCCTGTCAAAGGTGGAGTCGCGCCTGGCTTGGGGCGACCGGCTGGGTGCGATTTTCAGCGGCATCAGCCTAGGGTCCATCCTGTTGCTGGTCGCGTTGGGTTTGGCGATTACCTACGGCCTGATGGGCGTGATCAACATGGCCCACGGCGAGCTGATGATGATTGGTGCTTACGCCACCTATGTGGTGCAAGGCGTGTTTCAAAAGTATTTCCCCGGCGCGTTTGATTGGTACTTGCTGGCCTCCGTGCCGGTGGCTTTCATGGCATCGGCCCTGGTGGGTGCGGCGCTGGAGCGCAGTGTGATCCGCTTCCTGTATGGACGCCCGCTGGAGACTTTGCTGGCGACTTGGGGCATCAGCTTGGTGCTGATGCAGGCGGTGCGCACCTTGTTTGGCGCGCAAAACGTGGGCGTTGAAAACCCGAGCTGGATGTCTGGCGGCATGCAGCTCATGGGCAACCTCTCCTTGCCCTACAACCGACTGGTGATCGTGGGCTTCGCGTTTGCGGTGCTGGCAGGCGTGTGGTTCCTGATCGAGAAAACTCGGCTGGGTTTGTTTGTGCGCGGCGTCACGCAGAACCGCCCCATTGCTTCCTGCATGGGCGTGAACACCGCCCGCATTGATACCTATGCGTTTGCACTGGGTTCAGGCATTGCTGGGCTGGCAGGTTGTGCGCTCAGCCAGGTCGGCAACGTCGGGCCCGATCTGGGCCAGGGCTACATCGTGGACAGCTTCATGGTGGTGGTGCTCGGTGGCGTGGGGCAGTTGGCCGGTACCGTGTACGCGGCGATGGGTCTGGGCGTGCTGAATAAATTTCTCGAAGGCTGGACCGGCGCGGTGTTGGCCAAGATTTTCGTCCTGGTGTTCATCATTGTCTTCATTCAAAAACGACCCCAGGGAATTTTTGCGATGAAGGGCCGGAGCGCAGAAGCATGAGTACTTTGATTCTTCCTTCGAAAGCTCCATTGCTCACGCGCTCGGGCTGGGCCGCGTGGCTGGTGGCTTTGATCGTGTTGTGCGCGCTCGCACCGGTACTCAACCTGTGGGTGCCTGCGGGCAGCGTGTTCCATTTGAGCGACTTCGCGGTGGGCCTGATTGCCAAAATCATGTGCTACGCCATCTGCGCACTCGCCATGGATTTGATCTGGGGCTACACCGGCATTCTGTCGCTGGGCCATGGGGTCTTCTTTGCCTTGGGTGGCTATGCCATGGGCATGTACCTCATGCGCCAGATCGGCACCGACGGTAACTACAAAAGCAACTTGCCGGACTTCATGGTGTTCCTAGACTGGAAGACGCTGCCCTGGCACTGGACCTTCTCCGACAGCTTCATCGCCACGCTGTTTTTGGTGGT